>JAHHTO010000220.1 GCA_020024595.1 Schaedlerella sp. | reverse complement strand
CTGTTTTGGGGGGTTTTTTATGCTATAAAAAATTTTATGTTTTTTGGCGTGTGGAGAGACAATATACAAGAAATACACAAACAATATACAAAGACTCAAGGAATTTTGGCGATTTCCTGCTGTAGTTCTTCTATAGTTTTATGTGTATATATTCGGTCTGTAATGTCTTGGGAAGCGTGGCCCATGATGCGCTTGATACATAGCTTATTCATGCCTGCTGTATCTGCTTCACTGGCGAATGTATGGCGGCAGTCGTGGGGACGGTGATCTGACATTTGAAGCTGTTCCATCACACGACGGAAATATACATCACGATAGGTATAGTAGGAGAGAGAACCTTTTCCATCTGGGGACGGGATTAGGTATTCCTGAGCAGAATCATAGCGTCGCTCGATTAGGGGTCGGATGCGAGGGTGAATGGGAACAATACGATTCTTGCCTGCCTCTGTCTTGGAGCCACCCCGCATCGTCCATTCATCAAGATCCACATCATCGGTACGCATTGAGAGAAGCTCACCAATGCGCCAACCAGTGTAAATCATGATAAGGATGGTATCAATCCAATCCAAATAATCGAGGTTTTCCCAAAGTTGCTGCTGCTCTTTGCGTGTAAATGGTCGCCGCGTTGTTGCAGGGGCGCTGCCGCCGAGATCTACATACTGTGCATAGCTTTTGCTCACCAAGTCATTTTCCAAAGCATAGCTGCTGATCTGATTGAATAGCGTTTTAATGGCTTTTTTTGTATGCCAGTCTGCCGTACAATCATCAATGACCGATTGCAGGTGGTTCGTTTTGATTGAAACAAAGGGAAGTGTGTAGAGGTTAGAGCACCATTTATAAGCTGCTTTATAGCTTTTTACAGTGCTGTCACTGATTTTAGAAAATTTACGATCAGACCAAAGATCATATAGCGCAGAGAATGTAATAGAATTGGGCAGCGCGTGTGGATCTTCGTGGTAGGCAGCAAGGGCAGCAAGCGCTTCGGCGCGCGTTGCAAATGTGCCAAGAGATTTATATTTTTGTACTGCATGTTCTTGATCCTCGCTGATATGCCAGTCAATGGTAACCCGAACAGCAAACGGTTTACGCCGCTTTCCAGATAGTTTATAGACGCAGCCGTACCCATTTGGATTACGCATAAAATCACCTCTTTTGATACATTTAGAACATTTGTTCGATGAAGAACATGATATTTTTCCCACCCTATGAAATGGGCGGGAAATTTTATGTTGTTTGATTATTTGAGGAATACCCTTTTGCTGAGTTGGAAAATTGAGGGGGGAGTGTGTCCAAGTTGGACACATATTTTATATTTTTGTCGCGGTCAAAAACAGTTTGCCAGTTGAAATATCATAAACGATCTTATATTGTACATTCCCAACTTCATAAGTGTTATTTTGAGAGCTTAAAAATAAATCTGCTTTATCAAGTCCAAGTTCCTTCATGATATTATAAGCATTTTTGCTGTCAATGCTGTTTAGCATAGCGGCTGACATGCTTCCAAAAGCCTCATAAATATTATCATCGGCAGAATAATTTGAATCTATAACAGATTGGTCACAATATGCACAAATTTCGAGCAAATCACCAGTATCATTGCTGCATGTGTAAAGATAAACACCAGATAACACAGTGTAACCACGATAAATGTAGTCGCCCCACTTTGTATTGTTTTCTTGCTTTTCTATGGGTGAAATACTGTCATCCTCTATATAACCAGCAGATTTTAGAGTTGAAAAGATTTCAGTCGGAATTCGATTGGCTTCTGGTTCTGGAGTTGTCCCTGAACATGCAGTTAGGTTTAAGATCATAAGCAATAATAAGATGCTGCTAAGAATCTTTTTCATAATAATCCCCCTTGTGTCCAAATCGGATACATTATTCCTTTTCATCCATAATAACTTTCATCTGTTCATCAAAATTAGTTGGCGTGATGGTCAATGTTAAATCAACAATATCACCAGTTTCAGCATTCACAGTAGCAGCAATACTAAACTTAGCATTACCTATTGTTGTTTGTGGAGAATTTGCATAATCAGAAAGATTCTGTGATACCCATTCTTGTGCCTTGGACGTATCAGCGGTATCATAAGGCATACTAGCACAATAACTGAAGTATGATTGTGCAAATCCAAGTAGATCTTCATTTCTTGCAGATTGGGAACTTATGATGGAGAATACAGCAGTAGTAATAGCTTTGTTGTCATCAAAAGAAAGATTATAAGCTAATGTAACACCTGTACCCGCAATTTCCATTGATGATGAACAATATTTTGTACTAAAACCGGTTTCGGCTGCATCCTTTATCTCACCCTTTGGAATCCCACCTGCCTGTTCTAAGCCTACCCGAATATCAGTGGCATTAGAACCGGGGATACCTACCAATGTTTTCTGCTGAGGTTCAGTTTCTGGTATATCAATGTCGCTGTTAGGTGTGCCAGTAGTGGTAGTTACATCTGTGGTTATATCGTCTTTTTTATGACCATCTGCATTGCTGCATGCAGTAATCATACAAACAAGACAAAATGCAAGAATCCCTGCCAGAAGCCTTTTCATAATAATCCCCCTTGTGTCTAATTTGGATAAACTAAACAGTTTTTATATCACAGCAACGTGTACAAGGTTGTAAGCCGCATTTTTTAGCGATTGAAATTGGTATACTATTCTTATCATAACGGTTGCATTGTTCAAAACGATGATATAAATTACCTGTTTGTGTGCAATAAACAATTTCATCATCTTCAGGATATGGAATTTGTAAATCAACTTTAACTTCACACCATCTATATTGAGGATTTGACTTCACAATTCCATGTGCTGACGCATATGCAGTTTGCATAATATTTTGGGAGACTTGTTCTATAAACTCCATAATGAAAATATCATTTCTTGTCTCTACCCGAAATGGTGCCCATCCAAAAGGCTTATAATCTTCATTAAAGACCTTAATAACCTCACCATCGTGACGAGGTTGCTTGGCATATTCAAAATAAACAGGTTCCTTATCTTTTAAAGAATCAATCAATTCTGCACCAAATTCAGAATTCCAAATTACATTAAAACGAAAATCATATATATAAGCGTTATTGCCTGGAAGCATATATTCTGAAAAAGGCTTCTGAGTTGGTATTTTGGATCGGAAAAAAAGATTTCTCAAAAAGCTCATACAAGACTCCCCTTGTGTCCAAATTGGACACATTTATTTTTATTCAGAAACTTGCTTTTATTACACAATACGGTATGATAAATAC
>JAHHTO010000219.1 GCA_020024595.1 Schaedlerella sp. | reverse complement strand
GAGGGGCAATGGACCTATACGATTTTATTAAGACAGTTTCCGGATGCCCACCTGTTCCAGCCAGCCCTGCAGATTTTTGGCGGGGAAGCCGGAAAAGGCATAGCTCTTATTGCTTCGATCATACACATAGACAAAGGTGACGAACAGAACCCGCTTTGTATCATATCCAGAGACTTCTGACAGCGGCAAATCCATGTACACATGGTTGCTCAACGATTCATAGTAGCACACACGCTGATTCGTCACATAGATCGTTCCTCTGGTTGGCTGGCGGGTCACAGACTGTCTGTGCTTATATGCCATCATGCCACTGCCCACTAAAGTTTCGTTTTCTTGTAATTGGAATTTCGCCATTACTTCCGTCTCCTTTTCTGTCTACTTTAATTCTTATCTTTCCATTCATCCTTCTAATCAGTGCCGCATGATCTTTTTGATCCTATCGGCCACTGATAGATAAATGAGTCCCAAAAGCACGACCACAGCAATTCGGATCACAAAATCCAGCATCCAGTTGACCTTGCCGTGGCGGTACATATCCAGTACATACACTGGGTTTACCTCGTAGTCCTCTGCCATCCCATGAAGCATCTGTTTCTCCTCCGTGTCGGCGTACCGCACATAACCTGTGGGCAGCTCCTCACCAGAGCGAAGCAGGAGGTAGTCATCAAAATAGACACAGACATAGGCGCCATCCTCCAACGGGGCCAAATAGTAGCCATTGTAGAGGGCAGAGGTCGCAAACAAATTGATTGCCTTGTCCACAAGGCCAACAGGATAGGACATGGTTCGGTATTCCGGGATCACCACTGTCCTTTTGCGGGCATTGGTGTGCTCTCCTGCATATCGCTCATCCCGCAGACGCATCAGGGGGCACTGAATCAGATCGTCTTTGGATACCGTGGCCGGTGTGTTTTGAAAAAAGAAGTCCTCCACCTGGTCCTGCATATGTACTGTTTGAACGGACTGATTCGGCATCTGTCCCTGCTCCGTCCCTGTTCCTACCCTCAAATCATAGAGCCAGCCAGTGGGGACACCCAATACTAGCCAAAGGGCAATCGCTGCTGCCAAGATATTTTTCAGGATGGAAAGGGCTGAATATTGTTTGTGCTCCACAAGTTTGCTCCTTGTTCTTAAATATAGAGTTTTTGCATATTGAACAGCTTTCAAAGATAAATTGGCACATTCACTCTAAATTGGACGCAATTTTCAGTCGATGCATCTGATCGTGAAGGTATCCTCAATCAGTGTCGTCCGCTTTAAGATTTCATCCACCAGCTGTTTACTTAGATAGGCGTCTTCACTGAATATCAAAACCCGCATGGTTGAATCTATGCTGTATTCTTCCAACTGCATGGAGATGGTTAAATTCGACATGGAATGACATCCAACATACCGTGCGAATTGATATGGGATTTTTGTAACAGTATCATCAGTGTCAAACAAATGGAACTCTTTTTGACTGCTAAACCAACATTCCTCAATAGAATAGGAATCTTCGATTTCTTCCAGAAAATGCACCAGTGGAGCATATCCTGAACCGCACCATTCTTTGGGACATTCTGCGCAAAGCCAAATACAATGCCGACCTTGGCACTTATTTGACAACGCTCGAATAGAATGATAGAACTTTGTGCAATGGTCCCAGATCTGATCTACAATCGCACGATAAGTGCCATAAAATAAAAACCTTGAAAACGTATCATGGGTGAGAAAGTAACCATCTGTTCCATCTGCTTGTATGATTTGATCTGGGTCTCCTGTTTTTGGAGAAAAACCCCATCCGCACCCGATGTATGACGTATAATAAAAATTCCAAAAGGGCGGTATGGGAAACGGTTTCTGTGAATTACGCTCAAACTGAACTCGATATTCGTCTATGCCTTCCATATAGCGCACTGCACCCTGAGCCATGTTGTCTCCCTTAAAATAGTTCCAAAACTCCAGATCATCCACTTGCTTGGAAAGCAGACCACCATCCTCCTCTCCCATCAGCTCCAAATAGATTCGATAGGAAGGTGGAATACCCCGTCCAAACCGTTCCACAAGAACCTTTTCCAAACGATCAATATCTTCCTTTGGAGCAGGCTGGCAACTTTTCTGCCAGCTCGGATCGACCATTGACATATAATTCCTTATATTTTTGAATAGTTTGTCTTCTGAATCGGGCGGATTCAGAAATAGCTGGCAAAAGTTTCGTTGTAAAATTTTCATAGGCTTATCTCATCCTCTCTTTTTCTTCTAAAACGGCTTCTCCTTGCTGTGTCATTGTGTGTCTTAGCAGAGTAATTACATTTATTCCAGAAAGCCAAAAATACAAACTCAACTTAAATTTGGAAAAGAAAGGGCTTTATTTCTTGACGATATTGCTTGTCTTATCATAGGTAAAACGAGTCACTGCTTGCCCCTAGCTACCGTCTTGACAGTACATTCTCTAAGACAATTCCTCTAATGTGAACTCAAAATTTTTGTTTTTATTACATGAGCAATAAGTGTTTCAAAATATATCTGGTTCACACATTCTGCTCCAAAAGAATTTTTTATATTTCATAGAATATGGATCAAGTTCTTTAATTTTATTTCTCATCAGCTTCAGTATTTCATCATTTTCAAAAAGACTGAAATATGGATTTTTTTCGTACATTTCTTCCATATAATTCTGAAATTGCGGATAAAACGTTAACCACATACCCAAACATTCAATAAACTTCTCTATACTTGAATTTACTAAACTATGTGGCATGTATTTATCTACATACTGGAATACATCTTTAGAATGCAAATCAATAGATAGTTCTCCCATTTCCTCCATACTTGCAAAATATAAATAGTCATGTTGAAGATATGGATATTTCTTTATACTGGGAAACTCACAAAATGTAATCGATATGTTTGCATTAAATTCAAAACTTGTATCAACTGGTAATCCTGTCTGGGTTAAGAAATCTAATATATCGCTTGGCAAATTATACGGAATCAAACGTTCTTTACTCAATGGTTTTAATGAATTTTTATAGTGCTCTGATGGAATAAAATTTATTTCTTGCATATTATTTTCCTCCTGTATCAAATAATTTAGAAACAGCATTCCTTTCTGTGGAGCGGATAGAACAACTAAATTATATCACAAATTGATGGTTTTTGATATTGTTTTACAAAATTCATCTATCAATTTTCTGCCCTGTAAAGTCTTGTTTTGCCATTTTCTCACCTTAACTTACGAAATAGTGGGTAGCGTGGCTGTTTGTATGTTTACTTTTAGATATTTGCTTCTTTACCGACTGTTAGCCTT
>JAHHTO010000218.1 GCA_020024595.1 Schaedlerella sp. | reverse complement strand
ATATTCAAAATGCCCTGAAAGAACTTCTTTGTGGAACAATCAAGGAAATGATGGGAGCAGAAATGGATGATCATCTCGGATATGAAAAATCAGAACGCTCAGACCCTGATGATTACCGCAACGGATACAAACGAAAAAGCGTAAACAGCAGCTACGGAGCTATGGAAATCGAAGTGCCACATGACAGAAGATCAACCTTTAAACCTCAGGTAGTAAAGAAACGGCAAAAAGATATTTCAGATATTAATCAAAAAATCAGATCTATGTATGCAAAAGGAAAGACTACCCAATAGAGTTCAGAAACAATATGAATATTCTGGAGTTGATTTCCCCAGCTGTCCAGCTATAGGAAACCGATTGTCTGAATCAGTTTTTTGCTTCTAACAGTGAATCAAATCAACAACAGATTGTTTTAACAGTAATTAATCAAGCGAAAGATTGAGGATTTCTGTATTCCGGAATGCCGGTTCCCAGTTTATTGGAATCATGGTTTCCTCCACATTGTAATAATCAAAGTAGTTCTTCTAGATTTAGAGTGTGAGAAAAAACTACTATTATGTCAAATTACGATGAATTTGATTTAGATGATAATTTTGGAAATGATGCATCAACAGTACCCCCCTAGAATTAGTTTATCAGATGTAGTCGCCAGTTGGTTCACAGGATGTACACCTGATTGTACAAACTATAGTACCAAGAATTTATTTTTTCTCATGTTTTCTAGCAAAGTAAAAAGATATTGATCATGATTTTTATATGTTTTATTACATGCTATATGTTAAAGTATTTTTTGTAAATTATTTTAGAGTGTTTACAAATGTAGGTATTCTTTTTCTAAACATAATTTGATACAAGAATGATACTAAAATATTTGGAATTGTTAAGATAGAGGTAATTTATCAAAGTTAAAGTGTAATGAGAAATGGCGTAGGTAGTGGGAATATTATCTACGCTATTTTTGTTTTTGGAGGAAAATAGCGTAAAGCATTGTTTAAAATACGGAAAAATGTTACACTCAACATATTATTTTTTGTAATTGTTATAATTTGCAGATTTAACAGCAAGGTGGTTTAGATGAGAATAGGAAAACGGAGTTCTAAAAAAGAAAAAAAGGCAATGTCAGTCTCTTTGTATGCCAATCTATTGTTTGTAATAGTTGAACTTGTCATGGCAGTATATACCGGTTCTCAGGCGGTGCTGCTAGATGGGGTTTATGACGGGATTGAGTTTGTGATGTTGCTGCCTTCCGTATTTTTGATTCCTCTTTTGTATAAACCGAGTAATGAAAAATATCCGTATGGGCATATGCAGATGGAGACAGTGTTTCTGGTTGTAAAAGGAATCACGATGATATCGGTTACAGTAGGACTGATTGCCAATAGTATCAATATTCTGTTTCATGGTGGACGAAGGGTTGATTTTGGAATTGTTGCGTGGTTTGAATTGTTTGCCTGTGTTCTTGGAGTTATCGTAACATTCTATTTGACGCGGAAAAATAAAGCGATGAATTCGCCAATCGTGACCGTGGAGACGCAGGGGTGGAAAATGGATAGTACCATTTCACTTGGGATGACGGCTGCATTCCTGCTTCCGGTTCTTTTGCCTTTTGCCTGGATGCAGAAAGCGGCACCTTATCTCGACCCGACTATCACCATTATTCTTTCTATAATTATGCTTCCAATCCCGATTAAGACGGTATTTACCGGAATTCGAGATTTGCTGCTTATTTCGCCGGAAGAGGAAACTGTTTCTGAGATTAAAGACATTGTGGAGCCGATTATCATGGAAAGTAAGTGTACAGATATTTGTTATGATATTGTCCGAACAGGGAGAAAGCTGTGGATCAGTGCATATATTACCCTGAATAAGGATGAACTTTCTGTGCGGAAATTTAAAATGCTACAGACCCGCTGTATTGCTGGTTTAACAGAAAAATATTCGGATTTTTATTTTGAACTGTTGCCGGAGATCGAGTTCGATATGGAGGAATTGAATGGAGAAATAGAAGCAGAGAAACGGACGGAGCAGAGTTGAGGATGTAGAAAATGAAGACTATGATGAACAAAAAAAGGATATGTATCGGACTGTTTTTTATGTGTGTTCTGGTAGCTTTTGTTGTTTTATATGCAGGAAGGCAGAAACTGGGGGATGCAATGACTATCAATGGATTTAAGTTGAATACCGCTGTGAAGATTACGGTTTATGATTCACAGGATGAAACGGTCTTGAAGAAAGCGCTGGCTCTCTGTGACAAATATGAGAAGATTTTCAGTCGGACGCGGGAAGATAGCGAGTTATATCAGTTGAATGCAGGAACACTTCCGCAAAAAGATGGCTGGTATGTGCTTTCAGATGAATGTGCAGAATTGATTGAGGAAGGGCTGTATTACAGCGAATTATCGGGAGGAAGCTTTGATATTACGATTGAACCACTTTCTTCCTTATGGGATTTTACATCTGGCGGAAATGTTGTGCCAGATCCGCAGGAACTTGCAGAAGCGCAGAAATTAGTAGGATATGAGAAGGTTGAATTGCAAGGAAATAAAATCCGCTTTAAGCAGCAGGGCATGGGCTTGGAACTTGGGGCGATTGCAAAAGGATATATTGCGGATAAAATAAAAGAGTTTCTTATCTCGGAAGGGGTGGAAAGTGCGATTATCGATTTGGGAGGCAATATATTGTGTATCGGAGATCGAATCGATGGGGAATCGTTCCGTGTGGGAATACAGAAGCCTTTTGCAAGTCGCAGCGAAACGGTTGCAGCAACAGGCATTAGCAATCAATCCGTGGTATCGTCTGGAATTTATGAACGGTATTTTGAAAAAGACGGAAAATTATATCATCATATATTGAATCCAAAAGATGGATATCCTTATGAAAATGATCTGGTGGCTGTGACGATTATTTCGAATAGATCCGTAGATGGGGATGCATTAAGTACGGCATGTTTTGCACTTGGAATGGAAAAGGGGATGGAGCTAATCAATCGTCTGCCGGATACACATGCGGTGTTTATTACAGAAGATGGAGAATTGCATTTCACCAAGAAATTTGAAAAAGCGGTATCTTTAACATATATGGAGTGAATCGACAAATAAACTTGGAGGTTGAATGAATAACGAATGATGAAAGAAGGAAGAGAGATGAATAATATGAATACGAAAACGAAGAAAATGTTAAAGGTTGTGATTCCGATAGTGATTGCGTTATTGTCAATGTTTGTGGTAGCGAGATTTGCAACTTCTGCGGAGTTTCACGCAAAGACCATTGAATCACTGGATGAGAAGAAAGC
>JAHHTO010000022.1 GCA_020024595.1 Schaedlerella sp. | reverse complement strand
ACAGCGAAAACCCGCTAACCACAAGGGCTAACGGGTTTCGTTGTTTTATAGTTATCTAAAGGAATGAGAGTAAAGTGCGACATCCAGAGGTCTCCCTCGGGATGTCGATACTTTATGAGGGGGGAGATAGTTGTCTTATCAACTATCTAAAATTAGTATATCCAATAAATGTGTCTAAAATATGTTGTAAGCATTAAAGAAATCGAAAAAATATTATGAAAATATAAACTACTTCTCTTTTTTGTCAAGAGAAAAAAGCTGCCGCTTCACGATTCTTCCTCGTGAAAGAGACAGCTTCTTTCTTTTTCTTCTGTTATAATTATACAAAGGAATGAGAGTTACATGAACTTCCGGGGATGTATCCCCGAAGTGAGTTCACATTTTATGAGGGGGCGACAGTTGTTTGATCAACTATCTGTAATTAGTATATCCAGAAAATGTGTTTAAAGTATGTTGAATTTATTAAGCTAGTGAGAAATTTCTTTGTTTTTTCTAAAATGTTACGGAATCCGTATCGTAGTTCCCGCATAAATCAGATTTGGATTTGAAATACCGTTTAGCGCAGCCAAGGCACTGGTGGTTGTTCCGAACTTTGCAGCAATTTCACTCAAGGTATCGCCTGGTTGAACCTGATAGTATTTTGCAGAGGGACTGTTTTCCGGAACACGAAGTGTTGTTCCGGCGTAAATGAGATCTGGGTCGGAGATGCCGTTGAGTTCTGCGAGTACTTGTGTTGTAGTTCCGAATTTTGCAGCAATTCCGCTTAAGGTATCGCCCGGTTGGATGACATAGGTAATATAGTCAGGAATCGGTGGCGGAACAGGGGGATTGCCGTTAAGATGATTCAGCCCTGCATTGCGGATGACAGAAGGGTAGTCAATAAATCCGGTATTAAGGTCCACATCTCCGTCGATTCCGGGAATGCGTCCTTCGGAGGTGTACTGCCAGATGCCACAGTCTGTATTATCAAAAGTATCATTATAATAGGCGTACCAAAGTGCATAGCGTTTTGATAAATCAGCAGGGAAATAGGTGTTCAGGAAATTGCGGTTACTGTAGAACATGGCATAATAACCGCCTTCTTCGATACGATCACAGAAGGCTTTGACGATATTGGTAGCGAGAGTAGGGGTTATGGTAACACCATTTTCCGCAGCATAGTTGATGGTTGCCTGTTCAATGTCATAGCAGATCGGATAGTCCAGACGAAATTCAGCAATCGTATTCAGACAGCCCTCCGCTTCTTGAACAGCAATTTCGGGATTGAGAGCATAGCAGAACCAGTATGCACCAATTGGAATACCAAGTCGGTTGCACTCGGAGGCGTTTCTGCGAAACTGTGGATCAACTGTGCTGAATCCGTAACCGGCGCGCAGCATGGCAAACTGATAGCCGGCATTTTTCACCTGTGACCAATCTATAGAGCCTTGAAACTGACTCACGTCTAATCCTTTAAAACTCATAAATGCTCCTTTTCCATAGAAGTAGGTATGAAAAGCAAAAAGTTGTTGCGTTTGAAAACCGACATCTTGGAATGATATATAGTATCAGTATAATTTATGCCGGAATGCAGAAAAAGTTTACCAGGAATCTTTTTTGGAATTAAGAAATTAATAAGATTTTCCCCAAACCTCCTTAAAATTTCACTGATATCATGTATACTGTAAGGGAGGTGATGAGAATGTACAATATATTAGTGTGTGATGATGACAAGGCAATTGTAGAAGCAATTGAAATATATTTGAGCCAGGAAGGCTATCATATCTTGAAGGCGTATGACGGAGAGCAGGCGCTGAAAGTGTTGGAGACAGAAGAAGTGCATCTTCTTCTCTTAGATGTGATGATGCCGAAATTGGATGGAATCCGGGCAACTCTGAAAATCCGGGAGAAGCACAGCATTCCGATCATTATACTATCAGCAAAGTCAGAGGATGTAGATAAGATCCTGGGGCTGAATGTAGGGGCGGATGATTATGTGACAAAGCCGTTTAATCCGCTGGAACTGATTGCCAGAGTAAAATCCCAGCTTCGGCGTTATACACAGCTGGGTGGTACGGCGAAGGAGGATTCGGGTCAAATATACGAAGTCGGTGGCTTACGGATCAATGATGATCTGAAAGAGGTAACCGTAGATGGCGAGCCTGTGAAACTGACACCGATCGAATATAATATTCTATTACTATTAATGAAGAATCAGGGGAGAGTATTTTCGATTAATCAAATATACGAATCCATCTGGAATGAGGATGCAGTCGGGGCAGATAATACCGTTGCAGTACATATTCGTCATATCAGGGAGAAGATTGAGATTAACCCGAAGGACCCGAGATATCTCAAAGTAGTGTGGGGCGTCGGGTACAAGATTGAGAAGAATGGATAGGTGATAAGATATGAAAAAATGGTATCGAAGCACACTTGTGAAGGCGGTACTGGAAAGCATTGTAATCATAACGGCGATTTTGATGATGCTGAGTGCGGTTTTACTGATCGGTTATCAGGGAGAGGGGACTGTTACTTCCAATTATATTTTACAATTTAAATCGGGCAAATTTGAAGATTCAATAACATTTGCAGATCGAATGAGAGAAGTTGCGTCCAATGTACTTGACGGGATTGCATCCAGAGAGCAGATTGAAACAGAGGATGGAAAATATGATCCCGATCGCCTTGTTGATGTGAAGAAATTTTATGAAAATAATAAAATTACCGGGAAAAATGAATCAGGGCTTGCATATACCCTGGAAGATCTGGGGGAATGGGGAAAGCAATTCTACAAGGGAAATTATGAAAGTACAGATATCGTAGTCTGTGAGAAGCCAGATGGAACGTATTACTATTATTATCTGAGTGAATTTGAAACACTACTGGTGAATAAAAAACTGCAGGTAGAACAGCCTTATGAAGAAGAGGAAATGACACACAGTGAAAAGATGTTCATAGCAGAACTTGTTGACTGTCTAAAAGGAGGCTATTCTCCGGTTGATTATTACGGAAAGGAACTGCAGATCCGAGATGCAGAAGGAAACGTGCTTTACCAAGATTTCTGGAGTTTTCAGCAGGGAATTGAGGAAAAGGCAACTCCTGACGGAGCGAAAAATCTTCTGGAAGTTGTGAATCAGACACCAGAATTTAACGGACGGCTTGAAGAAGTATTTCAGATGTTGGAATCGACGCTTTCTTCGATTGCAGTGAATCTCGACTTGTATAAGAGTAATGATGATACGTGGACGGAAGGCAATACGAATTTTCAGTATTTGTTGGTGAGACAGCACGGCAAGAAAATCAATACAAATAACAGTGCATATACAGATTATCAGGAGATAGAAGCCAATATTGAGAAAATGAAAAAGGCTGGAAAATACGTTGTCGTAAAGCCGAAGTTGGCGGATTTTGAGACCAATATAGACATATCTGCTTCGGAATGGAGAGATATGGTTACGAGTTATAATAAAATCGACGATGATTAT
Source organism: Schaedlerella sp. (assembly GCA_020024595.1). GTDB lineage: Bacteria > Bacillota > Clostridia > Lachnospirales > Lachnospiraceae > Schaedlerella. Next base: position 19,445 of record JAHHTO010000022.1, on the reverse strand, counting down.
ATCTTTGTGGCAGCAGTAGATACGAATTATCCGGTGCAGGATATCTTTTATACAAGTGCAAAAGAATACGGGAAATATGCTCCCTATTTGAATCACGCTGGAAGTGTATTGATCATCGGTGGGATTCTGCTTCTGGCAGCTATGATCTGGTTGACTGTGTGTGCCGGACGACATCCGGAGAACGAAGAATTGCAGTTAAGCGGATTTGACAGATGGAAAACAGGACTGGGAGCGATGGCAGTCATTGTGCCGTGGATTCTGCTCACTGGTTTTTTGAGCATAAGCTGGGACGGGGTTGGCTATCAGACCTTGCAATATGAGGCAAAGTCGTTCCACCATAGTTATGTTTACTATATGTTTTCTATGACAGCATCAGACATACTGATCATCAGTCTCTATACAGGAATTACCATGATACTTTTCCTGATCGGATACTTAAGTCTGGTGCGCAGGATCAAAGCAAAGACACTTTGGAAAAATAGTTTACTGCGCTGGGGATGTGCTGGAATCAGACAATTCTGGAGTCATCGCAGTGTGTGCCTGCGGTCGGTGCTTTTAGTCGGTGGATTTGTGTTGGCACACTGGCTGGCATTCATTTTTAACGGAGTTGCATTCTTCTTCCTTTTGATGGGGGCAGTGGATGTGGTTGCAGTGTGTCTTGCGGTTCGTGTGGCAATCGAAAAAGAACAGATTCGCAAAGGAATCAAAGAGATTGCTTCCGGAAATGTGAATTATCAGATTCCACTTGAGAAAATGCATGGGGAAAGCAGGGAAATGGCAGAACTCGTAAATACCATCGGAGATGGATTGAACAATGCAGTGGCAGCAGCGATGAAGAGCGAGCGGCTGAAAACAGACTTGATTACCAATGTGTCACATGATATCAAAACACCGTTGACCTCCATCATCAATTATGTAGATTTGTTGAAGCGGGAAAATCTGGAAGATCCGAAGATCCAAGGCTATCTGGAAGTTCTGGAAGCAAAGGCACAAAGACTGAAAACACTGACGGAAGATGTGGTAGAGGCATCCAAGGTAAGCAGTGGAAATATTACACTGGAAATGATGGATGTCAATCTGGTAGAAATGGTAAATCAGACCATAGGAGAATTCTCTGAAAAGATGGAAGTAAAGAATCTTACCGTAGTAGCATCTCTCCCGGCAGAACCGGCAATCGTTCATGTAGATGGTAGGCGGATGTGGAGAGTGCTGGAAAATCTTTTCAACAATGCAGCTAAATATGCGATGCCGGGAACACGAGTGTATGCAGACTTACGAGTGAGAGAAGGTAGGGTAGAATTTTCATTAAAGAATGTGTCTGAGAATCCGCTGAATATCAGTGCGGAGGAATTGACCGAACGGTTTATCCGTGGAGATGTTTCGCGAAGTACAGAAGGGAGTGGACTGGGGTTATCCATTGCAAGAGATTTGACTGAGATGCAGGGCGGAAAGTTTTCATTATATGTGGATGGTGACTTGTTTAAAGTTGTGATTGAGTTCGGAGTTTAAAGTATTGAAATATACCAAGCATAAAGCAAGGGTGTGTATAACCGATTTGGCTATACACACCCTTATTTGCATTTGCTTAGTCTTCTTTTAATTCAACAAGAACTTCTATTTCACAGGCAATACCACCAGGAAGTGTATTAGTTCCGATCGCTGTTCTTGCCGGGCATCCTACTTCTTCACCGAAAAGTTCTACTAATAAGTTTGAACCTCCGTTTACAACTTGTGGCTGTTGTTCAAAAGAATCATCACTGTTCACAAATGCAAGAACTTTTACGAAACGCTTGATTTTGTTTAAATCGCCAGTTTTTGCATCTAGATTGGCGAGGAGGTTTAACATACAGTTGTATGCTGCTTTTTGCCCCTCTTCCAGAGTTAGAGTTTTTCCCAGTTTGCCGACAACAGTGTTACCATTTCCAAGGTCAGGACCGCAGCCGGAGCAATATAACAGATTTGTTCCGAATTCCTGAACTGGGGTATAAACCCCTCCTTTTGGTGGTGGTGCAGGTAAAGTAATTCCTTTTTCTTTTAATACGTCATAAATATTCATGAGTTGTCTCCCTTCTTTATGGTAAATAAAATATAAATTATGATATTAAATATCATATTTGTAAAATTAATAGGTAATCTTACGATTTCTGGCAGATACTGGCCAGTTGTCGATAATTTTACCGTCTTCGACGACAATAGCAGATGGGTAAAGTGCGCTAGTCGGACATATGTGAGTTGGAATTACGAAAAATTCATCTCCGACTTTCGGACATTCGCTTTCATGCCCGGGTTTCATGCGAAATGTCCAGTGTTCTTCACTCTGGAACATCTCTTCGTAGTTATCAATTCCGAGGAGAAGTCCTTTTGTTCCTTTTGGATCCGCAGCAATTCCTTTGTAACCCAGATCTAGAGAAAAGATACCATAGTTCGGATTACTGATGACTCTTGTCAAAATAGCTGCCGCTGGTGTGTATGCTAAATCAGGAAATTTTTTAGAATACCCATAGTCATAAATAAACAGTGTGCCTGGCGAGAAAAATGCCCCGGGAAAATCCGTGTGACAAGGGAACGAAGGAGAGCCGCCAAGGATGGTAAGTTCACAGGAAGGAATTTTTTCCTGTATAGATTTTAGTATAGAAAATAGTTCCGTATCGATAGAAACTGCAATTTTTTTACGCTCTTCGTAATTATGTTCTGTACGATGTCCGTCATAGCAGTGAAGTCCTTTTAGGGTGATTCCTGATATATTAGAACAAATATTGCAGAATGTAGCAAGTTGATTAAGCGGAACCCCGGTTCTATCCATTCCCATATTTACATCTACTAATACGTCAATAGTACGAGAGTTATCACTGGCGTACTTTCCTAATTGTGTGAGCATATCGAGATTATCTCCGATAGCATAGAAATGTGTTTCAGGAAAAGCCTGTGAAAGATGCAAAAAGCGCTCTATGTTCGGACCGACCAGTGGGTAGGCAACGAGGATATGTTTTGCACCACAGGATGCCGAAACTTCGGCTTCTGCAATGGTTGCACATTTGAAACGGTTAATCCCATAGTTCATAGAGAGTCGAATCACATCAGCCATTTTGTGGGATTTTATATGAGGCCACAAATGTTCTGCGCCCTTTGCCGTCTGAATAGCAGTTTGTGTATTCTTACAAATTAAATCTCGGTAATAAATTAGGGCAGGCGTAATCAAATGCTCCGAACCTGCAAAAGAATAAGGATGTTTTACCTTCATAATGAGCCCTCCTTTTTTGAGTAAATTTCTGGCGTTGCTCTTTGACGATAGTCAGTATAGAGCATTCTCTCTATATATTTACACAAAATGTTTAATAAGTCAACTTTAAGATGTTTGAAACAGCAGTTCAAACAAAAATTAAACAAAATATTTATATAAAATGTTGAAAATACAATACAAATAGAACGATATATTGACAAAATGTTGAAATATAGATATGATTTTGTTAAACAAAATGTTTAAAAAGAAAGAGAGAAGGAGGAAGTGACATGGAAGGAAATTTTGGAACATTTTTTCTGGTTGGTTTCGCAGTGTATGTTGTTCTCATGATTTTTGTAGGATACTTGAGCAGTCGTGGAAAGTCATCGGGAAAAGGGTATTTGACGGGAGGAGGACAACTACCGTTCTTTTTGATTTTTGCAACAATGGGTGCAACCTTGATAGGAACAGGTTCTTCCATCGGAGCAACATCAAATGGATTTAAAATGGGATTCGGAGGTGCCGCATATGGGTTAGGTGCCGCGCTTGGAGTTTTAAGTCTTGCATGGATTGCTAAGCGAACAAAATTACGAGAAAAAAATTTCGTAACTATGGCAGAAGAGGCTCAATTCCATTATAATGGAAACAAGCTGGTAAAAAATGTCATGAGTATTATGATGTATATTATCGAAGTAGTATGGCTGGGAAATCATATCAATGGTGGAGCTACATATTTAAGTTATGTGACTGGATTAGATGCAGTGACATCGAAAGCAATCGCAGTACTGGCATTTGGCGTATATGTCATCATTGGTGGATATCTTGCAGTTGTATGGACAGACCTGATTCAGTTGACGATTCTAATTATTGGATTTGTTGCAATTACAGCAATATGTATTCCGATGGCTGGTGGATGGAGCGGCATTACAGAAACAGTTACAGCAGCCGGTATGGAAGGAAGTCTGACATTCTATGGCGTTGGAACCATGGGAGTTATGGCATTGGTTTCTTTGATTTGGTCTATCTTTATTCCATGTTGGGGAACGCCGACCTACCGTATGAGAGTGTATACGGCAAAGGATAACAAAACAGCAACGAATGCATTAAAAACGTCTGGTTTGTTGTTACTTGGATTCTCGCTGCTTCCAGCCATTATCGGAATGGCGGCATTTACGATTGCAACCAATAATAATATAACGTCTGTTCTGGAACATCCGGATTTTGCATTTACTTATATCGCCACAACAGCGTTGGGACCGATGCTTGGTCTGTTGTTTATGATTTCTGGTTTGTCTGCAACAATGTCTTCTGGAGATTCTGATGCAATTGCGGGTGTTACGATTGCAATTCAGGATATATATCCGATTCTTACAGGCAAGAGTCTTCCGGAAGAAAAGGTTGGTAAATGGTCACGCATCATGACAGTTGTTACATTGCTGCTTGCTTTCTGTGCAACACTATTTGCTCAGGACGTTATTGGTTATATTAGTAACGTGATTGGCTCCATTATTCCTGGAGTGTCCATTGCGATGGTTCTTGGAGCGCTCTGGAAACGTGCTACATGGCAGGGGGGACTTGCCAGCGTAGGGGTTGGAACATTTTTTGGAGTTCTGTATCTGTTTGTTGCTCCGTTTCAAGAGTGGATCGTTGGAATCTTCACAGGTCCTGCGATTCCGGCAACAATCGTAGCACTGGTAGCGGAAGTGATCGTATCACTATGCACGAAGAAGGAAGAGATGTCAGAAGAGGAGCGGATGGCTCTTGTAGTAGAAAGTCGCGGCACAGCTCAATAAAAAGTTTTGAGTGTTGCAGGAGGGCAGACTATGAGTTTTGTGAGTGATAATTTTAAGATGTTATGTGAAATAGGCGAATGTATCGCACGACAGTTTGGAAGTGAATGTGAAGTTGTTTTGCATGATTTAACGAGGTCATATGATAATACGATAGTAGCGATTTGGAATGGTCATGTGACAGGAAGAAAAGTCGGCGGAGGAGGTACAGACGCCGGATTGTCTATTTTACGTGGAACTGCTCTGCCCAAGGACGAATACAACTATATTAATAAAACAAAGGAGGGGCGGATTCTCCGTTCCTCCAGTAAATATTTTTTGGATGATAAGGGAAATGCGATAGGAAGTCTATGTATTAATTATGATATTACAGATTTTGTAGCAGTACAGAATGCTATGATGAAGTTGACGCAATATGAGGAATGTGAATCTAAAGAAGAGGTTTTTACAAGTAATGTAGACGAATTGCTAGACGCTTTGATGAAGGAGGCTGTAGAAAATACCGGACATACATTGGAAACTCTGGATAAGGATGATAAGGTTGCAGTGGTTCGGTATCTGGACAACAAAGGAGCTTTTCTGATTAAAAAATCTGTAGAAAGAGTTGCAGACTTTTTAGGTATTTCCCGGTTTACAATATATAATTACTTGAATGAGGCGCAAGAGGAGGCGCATTAGTATGCGAAAGTTACTCATTATAAATGGTGTAATTTATGATGGATTGGGAAATGAACCGTTTTGTGGAAAGATTTATATAGAAGATGAAAGAATTAAAAAGATATTTTTTGAAGGAGAAAATGGAGAAGAATTAAAACAAATTGAAAAAGATAAAGATGTAGAAATTATTGATGCAGGGGGAAAAGCAGTTACACCGGGATTCATAGATATTCACAGACATTGCGATATTCAGCCTTTTTATGGTACAGACTTTGGAAAAGTGATGCTGTCGCAGGGTATTACGACAACAGTGGTAGGAAACTGTGGGTTTTCTATGGTTCCGGTACCGGAAGAAGAGGAGAGGGCAGAAGAGATGTTTGCATTTGCAGAACCGGTAGTGGGACCTGCATGCAGAGAGATACGTACATATGGAGAATATATGGATGCACTTGATAAGAGAAAGCTTCCGATAAACTTCGCATCAATGCTTGGCTCCGGAACGGTAAAAATTGCAGTAAAAGGATTTGCAAATACACCGTTTACAGAGGATGAGATGGAAAAAGTGTCGGGGTATATTGCTGATGCCCTTGAAAAAGGTGCGGTTGGTGTTTCAGCAGGAATTATGTATCTGCCAGAGTGTTACAATTCAACAGAAGATTATGCCAGAATGCTTGCGCCGATGGGAAAATATAAAGTGCCGTTGTGCGTTCATATCAGAGGCGAAGGGGACAGCATGGTGGATAGCATCAAAGAAGTGATCGAGATTGGAAAGAAGATAGGCTGTCCGGTGGAAATCAGTCACTTTAAATCTTGTGGAATGGCAAACTGGAGAAAAGAAATTCATCGTGCAATATCATTGATTGAAGAGGCTAGAAAAGAAGGTCAGGATGTTACCTGTGATTTTTATCCATATGAAGGCGGTTCCACAGCGTTGACTACAATGGTGCCTCCGACATTTGTTGCGGGCGATATGAATCATGCTCTGAAGAGAATGGGAACCAAAGAAGGCGTAGAAGAATTCTGTAAATCTTTAGAACTTACTTACGATGATTGGGATAATTTTGCCATTACACTCGGGTGGGACAGGATATTGATCTCCGGTGTAAATAAAAAGAGCAATCAGAAGTTTGTGGGGAAAATGGTATCAGAGGCGACGAAGGAATATGGATTTGAAAGTGAGGGTGCATTTGTTGCATGGCTTTTGCATGATGAAAACGGAAAAGTTGCAATTATCAATATGAGTATGTGTCAGGACGATATTGATACGGTTGCAAAACTTCCGTATTCTAACGTGATTTCAGATTCCATTTATGCAGTGACGGATACTCCACATCCAAGAATGTATGGGGCATTTCCGAAGATTATCCGCGAATATGTAGAAGAACGTCATGTATTTACGATGGAAGAAGCAGTCAGGAAAATGACCAGTCAGCCGGCAAAAAGAATGGGAATTGCTAGGCGTGGTCAGATAAAGGAAGGCTTTTATGCAGATATTAATATTTTTGACTCGAAAGAATTGAAGGACAGAGCTACATTTGAAGAACCGACACAACTGGCAACAGGACTTTCGTGTTGTTATGTAAACGGAAAGCTTGCATGGAAGAATGAGACGATATGCAATGATGCCTGTGGAAAGAATCTGCGAAGAACTGATAGATAGGTGCAGAGGAGGAAGTGGATATGAATGAGAGTCTGATACAGAGTTTCAAAAATAAAATAGAATCGGGGAAGCCAGTGTTTGGTCCTTTTATGAAGACTTGTGATCCGGGATTTGTGGAAGCGGCGGGGTATGCCGGGATGGATTTTGCGATTTTAGATATGGAACATGGTCCGATTAGTATTCAGAGTATGCAGAATAATATACGTGCAGCACAGTTGTCGGGGGTGCTTCCGGTGGTGCGGGTTCCGGAGGTTACGGAAGAAGCGATTGGAAAAGCGTTGGATATCGGAGCAGCAGCAGTTGAAATTCCGCAAATTTCTACGGCGGAAGAAGCGGAACAGGCGGTGAAATTCGCCAAGTTTTCACCCTGGGGCGAACGGGGAGTTTGTAGATTTGTGAGGGCGGCACATTATTCATCTATGGAAAGAGAGATTTATTTTCAGTCTTCAAATGAGACGATTTTGATTGCACAGATCGAAGGGATTGAGGCGATTAAAAATTTGGATCGTATATTGGATGTGAAAGGAATTGATATCATTTTTATTGGACCATACGATTTGTCACAGAGTCTTGGCGTTCCAGGGCAGGTGGGACATCCTCGTGTTGTTGAGGAGATGAATAAAATCGTAAAAGCGGCACAGAAAAAAGGAATTGTTATCGGAACTTTTACAGATAGCAGAGAAATGATGGAAATGTGGATGAAAGCAGGCGTGCAGTATATTTCCTATTCAGTAGATATGGGGATTTTTTATGATTCCTGTCGAAAACTAACAGAGCAGTTTCATGAGATAGAAGCGGTTCTTTCATAAGAAGAAGCCAGAAGTCAGGAATCAGACCTGAGTTCTGGCTTCTGTTTTTATTTCGTCAGTACTTCAATTCCATCCTCTTTTACAAGGACCATATATTCGATCTGAGCAGAAAGACCATCATCCATAGTATATACAGTCCAGTCATTATCTTCGTCTACGAAGAAATCAGGACTGCCCTCATTGATCATCGGCTCGATGGTAAACATCATACCCGGTACGAGTAGCATCTCACTGCCCTTTGGAGTGACATAGCTGACAAATGGTTCCTCATGGAAATCAAGACCGATGCCGTGTCCGCCGATATCTTCTACAACGGAGTAGCCGTTTGCCTGAGCATGGGAATTGATGGCATCGGCGATGTCACCCAGATGTCCCCATGGTTTTGCGGCAGCAAGACCACACTCCACACATTCCTCGGTTACTTTGATGATACGCTGTGCGCGTTCAGAAATCTTTCCCATGGTAAACATACGGGAAGCATCCGAATAGAAGCCATCCAGAATGGTAGATACATCCACATTGATGATATCTCCCTCCTGTAGAATAATATGCTCATCTGGAATACCGTGGCAGATTTCGTTGTTCAGGGAAGTGCATACACTTTTTGGAAAGCCCTGATAGTTAAGGGGTGCCGGGATTCCACCGTGCTTGGTCGTGTAGTCGTATACGATACGGTCAATCTCTGCGGTACTCATTCCAATGCAGATTTTTTCTGCAACAGCATCCAGAACTGCTGTGTTCAAAGCAGCACTCTTTTTGATCATCTCAATTTGATAAGGGGTTTTCAGAAGCTTTCTTGCGGGAACAATCTCGCCTTTGTCCTTGTGAAGTTGAATCTGTGATTCAATCTCCATATGACACTTTTTGTATTTTTTTCCGCTGCCACACCAGCAAGGGGCATTACGTTCCATGTTAATCCATCTCCTTTATGATTAAAAAATATCCTTGATGTCATGTCAATTTAAACACGATAATCCGTTTCTGTCAATGTACAAATTAGCGCTCAATTTCGTGGATGAATAAGCCGCTGCGAAGCTTCGGCTCAAACCAGGTAGAGTTCGGCGGCATCAGCCTGCCTGCATCTGCAACAGCGAGCAGTTCATCCATGGAAGTCGGGAACAGGGCAAATGCAATCCGACCGGACTTTTGCTCGACGAGTCGTACCAGTTCATCAAGCCCGCGGATCCCTCCGACAAAATGAATTCGGGAATCGGAACTTGGATGTTCGATACCGAGCAATGGGTGTAGGACGGTATTCTGTAAAATAGAAACATCCAGATTATCGACAGGATCTTTTTGGTACAAATGTGGTTTTGCCGTCAGTTTATACCAAGTTCCATCGCAGTACATAGAGAAGTCTCCCTTTGTGGTGGGACGGTACTGATTTGAATAATTGGCATCGACTGTTGAACCGTCAGCAGGAGTTAATCGTTCTATAAGGAATGAATCCTGTAGCATCGTTAGAAATTCCTCCACTGTATGTCCGTTTAGATCATCAATCACACGGTTATAATCATAAATCATCAATTCCTCTGCAGGAAATAACACAGAGAGAAAGTAATTGAATTCTTCCTTTCCATTATAGTCTGGATGGAGTTCCCGCCTCTTTACCCCAGCTTTGACTGCAGAAGCGGCGCGGTGATGACCATCCGCAATATAGATAGGGTTGATCTGTTCAAAAATACAGGAAATTTTTGAACAAATTCCTTTGTCTTCGATTTTCCAGATCTGATGCCGAATGCCATCCTCCGCAGTAAAGTCAGAAATCGGGGCAGCAGATGTAAGAGCTTTGGTAATGTCATGTAACTGTCGGTTCTGCCGATAGGTGAGAAAAATCGGACCGGTCTGGGCGCTTAATGTGTCTACGTGGCGGATTCGATCTAGCTCTTTCTCTTCACGAGTATTTTCATGTTTCCGAATGGTACCGTTCAAGTAGTCATCAATGGAAGCGCATCCAACGACTCCGGTCTGCGTACGCCCATTCATGGTGAGGGCATAGAGATAAAAACAGTCCGATTCATCCCGAATCATAGAACCGTCAGAAAGCATTTCCAGTAAAGTATCTCTTGCACGGTCGTAAACTTGATCAGAATACATATCCACCTCATCCGGAAACTGTGTTTCCGCACGGTCAATCTTTAAAAAAGAAAGTGGGTTCTCCAGAACAACGGATTTGGCCTCTGAGCGGTTGTATACATCATAGGGAAGCGCAGCAATCGATGATGCCAGCGCTTTTGCAGGACGTATGCTGCGAAAAGGACGAATAATAGTCATAAGAAAAGACTCCTTTCATTGATTATGGTTTAGTGTATCATAAAAAAATATACTTTGCCACTAAAGACATGGTATAATAATTCAATAAAAACCAAAAGGAGATGAAACAATGGAAAGAGAAACACTTCAGCAGACGAAAAAGTTTTTTTCACGACTCGGGGGCATATATTTTTGTGGCACACTGATAACATTTGCTATACAGTTTGTAGTGTTTAAGATTTTGCATAATGTAGTTCCGCAGATGATGAAGAATCATGATTTTGTAATGCTTGCATCATCACTGGCTATGTATCTGCTTGCAATGCCAATGCTGGCATTTATGATTCAAAGAATGCCTAGGGAAGTACTTCCGAAGCATAAGATGAGCGTCGGAAAGTGGATCACTGCGTTTTTCATGTGCTATACGTTGGTGTATGTTACGAATTTGGTAGGGATTTTCACGACAGGTATTCTTGGGCTTTTGAAGGGGGAAGCGGTGAGAAATCCAATCCAGGACATTGCAGCGGGACTTTCACCATTAAATACATTTTTCCTGATGGTAGTTTGTGCACCGATTGTCGAAGAATATATGTTCCGTAAACTACTCATTGATCGGACGGCGCGATACGGAGAAAAAACAGCGATGCTACTTTCGGGGCTGATGTTTGCACTGTTTCACGGCAATTTGAATCAATTTGTATACGCCTTTGCGTTGGGCGTGTTCTTTGGATTTATTTATGTAAAAACAGGAAAGTTGATTTACACGATTGCCCTGCATGCAGCAGTTAATTTTATGGGCTCGATTCCACTGATTCTTCTTCTTAACACAGAGATATTGAATGAAATAAACAATCTGGAGGGCAATACCACAGAGATGATGAATTTGTTCGTGCAACATTCGTCTGAGTTGCTGTTGTTTTTACTGTATTCCATAGGTGTTTTTGTGATAGTCATTGTGGGGATTGTATTCTGGGCGCTTCATTTTAAGAAAATAAAATGTGCGCCCGGTACCGTCACGATTCCAAAAGGACAGCGGTTTAAGACGGTGATTCTGAATGTGGGAATGATTTTATACAGTTTATTCTGGTGTGTGCAGATTGTGAGGCAGATTCTGGAAACACAATAGATCTCCTTTTTGTAACATTCGGGGCTAAAAATTTCGTATTCCATGGCTAACTTCAAAAGGTGTGAGGTAGCCATTAGAAGAACGAGGTCTTACATGATTACATCATATATAAGAAAATACTTCTACTACAGTGTCATTTCATGATCATTAGGATAGTAATACAAATTTTCAGTTTATTATAAAAGCAAGGATCAAAGGATTAAAGCTTTATTGAATGTTTAAAATTATACATGGTATGTGATGATATTTAATAGAATTATTGCATTGCAACATGTCCAAATTATATTGCAACATGCAACATAACCTGAAGAGATAGAGAAAAATGTAGATGCAAATATATTTTTTATAGTGGTTGGGTTATGCTAATTTCGTATATCATTGAATAGATTTCTAGTTTAATAAAAAGTTGGCACATTTATTGCTCAAATAAACATATAAAAAATAGGTTTATGTGAACAGCATAGTGCCTGTTGTAAGAAAAGGAGAAATGAAAAAATGGATTATACGAATTTGTTAAATGAGAAATCAGGTAAGAAGTCAAAAGTAGGAATAATAGGTGCTACCAGAGGATATGGTTATACATTACTTGCACAGATCCCCAAAGTGAAACTAATGGAATTAAGAGTTATCTGTTCCAGACATCCTGAAGAATGTCTAAATGTCTTAAAAGAAATTGGATATGAAGAGACTAGGATTGTATTTTGTGAGAATATAGATGAAATTCATACCGCAGCAGACCAGTCAATTCTAATCGTAAGTGATTATCGATTAGTTATGGAATGTGGAATAACTGCTTTGGTAGAATGTACGGGAAATACAGCAGTTAGTTCTGATGCTGCACTATTGGCATTGAATAAAGGAATTAACGTATATATGGTTTCAAAAGAAACGGATAGCGTGTGTGGTCCATTATTGAATCAGGTGGCAGAAAAAAATGGAGCGGTATATTCTCTTGTTAATGGAGATCAGCCTAGAAATCTTCTAGATTTGTACTCGTGGGCAAAATTACTTGGTTTGGAAATTATTGCAGCAGGTAAATCGAGTGAGTATGATTTTGTTTGGAATCGCGATACAGGAAATCTGACATATACTGATGGAAGTGGTAGAATAGAACATATGCCAGAAATGATAGGTTGCTGGAGATATGAAGGCGAAAAAACTTTACAAAAAAGACATCAGCTGTTAGAAAAATATGAGGAAGTAATTTCAGCTGATCTTTGTGAAATGAATCTTGTTTCTAATGTGACTGGATTGAAACCTTCTACTCCTTTCTTAAATTATCCTATAGCAAAGACTAGTGAACTTGCAAATATCTTTATTCCGGAAGAGGATGGAGGGATTTTGAAAAAAACTGGTGTAGTTGATGTGTTTTATAATTTAAGAGAAGAGGATGAAGCAAGTTTCTGTGGTGGTGAATTTGTTATTATTAAGTGTGAAAATGAGAAAATGTGGGATATATTAAAGGGGAAAGGACATATAATGAGCAGAAATGATAAATACGCATGCATTTACTATCCTTATCATTATATGGGACTGGAAACTCCTGTATCTATTTTACTTGGTGATTTCATGGGTATTGGAACACATGCAGAGTGTAGACAGGTATCTGTTTTAGCAGGGGTAGCACAGAGAAATATTCCAAAAGGTACAGTGTTAAAAGTTGAAGGGCATCATCATTCTATTGATGGACTGGTACCAGAGTTATTGGAGATAGAAGTAGCTGAAAAAGTAGCTCCATTTTATTTGCTAAATGGAACAGAACTTCTGAAAGATGTAAAAAAGGGTGATCCTGTGACTATGGAGGATGTTAATCTTTCTTCATTAAAAACATATCAGTATTATAAAGAAGGACTCGAAATTAAATAAATATCTTTGTCAAATGTGAAGCATTGTTTTATAATGTAACCTGAGGGGCTTAAGGCACTCCATATAATGTGAGTGTTTTAGGCCTGTTTCTTTCTTACAAATATTAGTAAAGGGCATTTTTGTTGACTTGTGGTGAGTTGATAACAATAGTACTATGTGAGGTGAAGTTGATGTTTAAAGTATTATTAGTAGCGCCATATCCAGAACTCGAAAATACAGCAACGCAAATTTATGAGAAGCATTTTAAAAGTTCTGAATTCCATGTAGATATCAAAGTAATTCGAGTGGAGGAAATAGAGAAGACGATATTAGACAATGAATATGATTTGATTATTGGAAGGGGATATAGTGCTGCTTTGTTCAAAAAGAGAGAGATAGCTGCATCTATATTGGAAATACCAATAACAGGGTATGATGTATTAAGAGCCCTTTTAAAAGCAAAAAAATTATATGGTTTAGAGAAAATTTTAATAATTGTTTCTTCAACATATAATCATGATGAAAAAGTGCTTAGTTTGGTGGCTGGATCAAAAATCAAAGTATTAGAAGAAACAGAACATGCGAAAATAACAGCAGTTGTAGCAAAGGCAAAAAGTGAGGGGTATAAAACAATTATTGGTGGATATAGTGTAGTGTCAGTTGCTGAAGAGATGGGATTAAATGGACTTACAATAGAAACTGGTGATGAAGCAATTGTTCAGATTATGCGTGAAGCAGTTCGTATGAAAGAAACCATATTGAAGGAACGTGAACAAAGAAAAATATACGAAATTATTACACAGACATCAAAGGAAGGGATTGTTTATGTAAATAATAAAGGGGAAGTTAAACTTGCTAATAAGAAAATTTTACAAATGATATATACAGAAAGGGGGAGAGTGCATGGGAAAAAAATTTCCGCGGCATATCCCTTCTTTTCAGAGATATGCGATAATGTAATGCAAAGTGGACAACCATTATATAATGAATTGCAGGAAATTCAAAATACAAGAATGTCAGTGGATTATACACCAGTTATTGTTGGAAATACACCGGTAGGTGTTGTAATTACATGTCAAACTGTAAAAACAATTCAGCAACGAGAATCTCAACTCCGAAAAAAACTTTCTGAAAAAGGACTTATTGCAAATTATACATTTTCAGATATAATTCGAAAAAGTGAGTTGATGGAGAAAACAATTTCGCTTTCACAAAAATACGCACGTGTTTCTTCAAATATTCTAATTGTCGGAGAAACAGGAACTGGAAAAGAATTGATGGCACAGAGTATTCATAATGCAAGTGAACGAAGAAATGGTCCGTTTGTTGCTATTAACTGTGCGGCTTTTCCGGAAAATTTATTAGAAAGCGAGTTATTTGGATATGTAGATGGTGCATTTACAGGAAGTAGAAAAGGTGGAAAAATGGGAGTTTTTGAACAGGCTCATCATGGGACTTTGTTTTTGGATGAAATCTCTGAAATTCCAATTAATTTTCAAGGAAAATTACTACGTGTGCTTCAGGAACGTCAAGTGCGCAGAATTGGTGATGATAAGGTTATTGATGTTGATACAAGAATTATTGTAGCAACAAATAGAAATTTGCGACAAATGGTTCAGAATAAAGAATTTCGACAAGATTTATTGTATCGTCTTGATATTTTAAAAATATATCTTCCTCCGCTTCGCGAAAGAAAGGATGACATATTACCATTATTCTACTTTTTCCTAAAGAAATATAACAATCGTTTTGGTAAAGATATAGGAGAGTGTACGCCTTGTGCAGAGCAAATGCTTATGGAATACAATTTTGAAGGTAATATAAGAGAACTGAGAAACATTACGGAAAGAATTGTAGTTGCATGTGAAAATAAGAAAATAGATGAGAAAATAATGAGAGCTGTACTGTATCCAGAAGACATATATTTTATTGAAAACCCAGTAATGAAACAGGATGAAGTTGAACAAATTGATGTAGAACCGTTTTTAAATATAAATATGGAAAGAGAGAAAATTATAGAAATGCTTCGAATTACTGGAGGAAAAAAGGGGGAAGCCGCAGAACGTCTTGGTATAGATAGAACAACACTATGGAGAAAAATGAAATCATATCATCTTGAATAAAAGGTTGGCATAAAAATTGCTATATAGATTTTATAGATGAAAATAGTCTATAAATGGGAGGTTAGATGATGCAAAAAAAATATTTATTAGGATGTGTAGCAGATGATTTCACAGGCGCATCAGATGCAGCTAGCTTTTTACAAAGTGCAGGAATGAAAACCGTCTTATTGAATGAAATCCCTAAGTGTATTGAAATACCAGAAGAAACAGATGCTATAGTAGTAGCTTTAAAATCTAGAACTGAAGAGAAAGGAAAAGCTGTTTCTGATACTTTGAAAGCGATTCAATGGATGGAACAGCAAGGGGTTGCACAATTTTATTTTAAATACTGTTCTACATTCGATTCTACAAAAGAAGGAAATATTGGTCCGGTTGCTGATGCTTTAATGGAATATTTTGAACAACAATATACGATATTATGTCCATCGCTTCCGGTTAACGGTAGAATTGTTAAGGGGGGGATACTTTATGTGAATGGTGTTCCACTTGATGAAAGTCCGATGAAAAATCATCCATTGACTCCAATGAGGGATGGTCGGATTAAAAATTTGATTGAAGCACAAAGTAAATATTGTGCTGAAGAAATTCCGCCAATGGTGTTAAATCAAGATAAAAAAGATATACATTCATATATGGAAGATTTGGCAAAGAAGCATAAACGTAAAAAGCATTTTTATCTGATTCCTGATTATGTTGATGATTATGATGGATTGCGAATTACAGATGAATTTGGGGATTTAAAATTTCTTACAGGTGGTTCGGGAATCCTTGCACCGCTTGCTGCACACATTTTAGAATATAAAAAGTCTAATCATGGGTGTATTTCGACAAGAAAAGCACAGAATAATTTGAAAGGAGTTATATTTGCAGGAAGTTGCTCAATTGCAACACAGGAACAGGTCGCAACTTATCAAGAATTAGGTAAGTATTCCTATCGCATTTGTCCAGAAGATTTACTTACAGGAAAGAAAATAGAAAAAGATATCATAGATTTTGTATTGAAACATGCAGATCAAGAAGTTTTAATTTATTCTTCAGATACGGCAGAAAATGTGAAAAGAATTCAGAAATTAGGAAAAGAAAAGATAGCTGAATTGATAGAAGTAACAATTAGTCATGTAGCAGTTGCGCTTATGGAAAAAGGGTATGGACGATTTATTGTAGCGGGTGGTGAAACGTGCGGCGCTGTAACGAAAGCATTAGGATTTGACGCATTTGAAATTGGAGATGCTGTCGCTCCGGGAGTTCCGGTATTGACACCAATGGAAAATAAAGATATCCGCCTTGTGTTAAAATCTGGTAATTTTGGAAACAAAGACTTTTTTGCTAAAGCATTGAAACTGACAAAAGGAGAATAAAGATAGTGAGTACATTAATAGAAAAAATAGAGGATGCAATATGGATTGGAAAAAGTTTATTTAACAGAGGGAAGGCAACCGGCTCTTCGGCAAATCTAAGTTTTATACATGAAGGAAATATTTATATTACCGGAAGTGGAACTTGCTTTGGAAGATTAACTACAGACAGCTTTGCTCAAATTTCTATGCAAGGAAACTGCTTTGGTGGTATTAAACCAAGTAAGGAATGGCCCTTGCATAAAATGTATTATGAAAAATCAAGTGATATTCAGGCTGTAATACATGTCCATAGTTTCTATGCGACACTATATACTTTTATGGAACACGAGCATGATACAGATGTCGTTCCTGCATATACTCCTTACCTGAATATGAAAGTTGGTACAATTGGGCTTGTACCATATGAAAAACCAGGAAGCGATGAATTGTTTGCATGTTTTAAAAATTCAGTGAATAAAAGTGACGCCTTTCTTTTGGCTCAACATGGTCCGATAGTAGGAGGAAAATCTTTGATGGATGCATTTTATGGATTAGAAGAACTGGAAGAAAGTTGTCATATTGCTTGGGAATTAAATAAAGGGAAGAAGAAACTTTTAAGATATACTGTAAAATAAAAAGGAGAAGGTTTGTATGGATCAACATTATCAGCTTTTACAAAAACAAAAACAGATATTATCATATCAACAACTTCAATCATTGGAAATTCTTGCAATGGATAATGTTGAATTGGATACATTCCTTCAATCGGAATATTTAGAAAACCCTATGCTTGAGCATAAAGGTGATACGAAAGAAAATGCATTATATTCCAATATTATACATCCTTCAAATGAAGACCAAAAGTGGAATCAAAAAATAGAGGAGTCTGTTGATTTACGAGAACATCTAAAAAATCAGATACAGATTGGCCGAGAAGATAAAGAAACAATTCAAATAAAAGAGTATTTGATAGAGTGTATTGAAGATAGTGGGTATTTTACAATGCCTCTTGGCGAAATTGCAGTGCAATGTCATGCTTCTATTGAAAATATTAGAAGATGTCTTAATGAACTAAAACAGCTAGAGCCTATTGGTGTTTTTAGTGCAAACTTAGAAGAGTGTTTGTTATATCAGGTAAAAAGATTAAATGTAGATATTCCCGAATTAGAAACGATTATTAAAAATCATTTAGAGGATTTAGGGAGTGGAAATATAGGGAAAATTTCACGGGTTGTACATATTTCGACAGCACAAGTTCGAAAATATGCATTATTGATTTCTACATTAAATCCAAAACCAGCACGAGGGTTTAGTGTAAAAAAAACGGAATATATTGTTCCGGATATTATTGTAAGAAAAGATGAAAAATGGGAAGTTATACTAAATGATTCTTGGATGGGAGACTACCGGATTTGTGATTTCTATATGCAAATGATGGAAGACACACAGGATCGAGAATTAAAAGAGTATTTTCAAGAAAAAGTTAAGCGAGTGAAGTATATTATAAAAAATGTAGAGCAGCGTAGAGAAACGCTACTTAGACTTGCAAATGTTATTGTAGATTGCCAAAAAGACTATTTAGATAACAAGGGAAGTTTAAAACCTATGACCATGTATGAAGCTGCTGAAAAAATGGATGTGCATCCATCTACAATTTCCAGAGCAGTAAAGGGAAAATATATACAATTTCCAAAAGAAACCGTTTTATTAAAAGATATGTTTTCAGCCAAAGTAGCAAAAAATGGAGTGCGAGAAGATATAAATGCAAAAGAAATTAAAAGAATGCTTTGTGAATTAATAAAGAATGAAAATAGATCTAAACCATACAGTGATCAAAATTTGAAAGAAATACTAGCTGAAAGGGGAATTTTTATCTCCCGAAGAGCAGTGGCAAAATATCGCGAAATGCTTGGTATTAAACGAAGTTTTGATAGGAAAGAAATAGAATAATTGTTGTAATATATATTTATAACAATTGTTTCAGTTTGAAATGTTGCAAGTGTTGTGAGATGAAGCAACAATCTGCAACAAAAAATGAATTTCAAAAGGAAAGCATATTAATTTTTGAAATTTATATGCTAAAAAAGGGAATATTTCTGAATTAACAAACATGGCACAGATATTGCTTTTTATAATTTACAGATAAACATGCTGAGCAGCTGCGGCAAATAAAAATTATAAAGGCAGCAATATTAACAATATGCTGTTGAGAAGGGCGGTAATGTAATGAAAATTTGTGCGACAATGAAAAAATTTCCCGGTGGAATGATGGTAATTCCTTTGTTAATTGGATGTTTGGTAAACACATTTATTCCTCAGTGTCTCGAAATTGGAGGATTTACAACAGCTTTGTTTAAAAGCGGACAAGCAACTTTAGTAGCCTTATTTATTTTTTGTAGTGGTGCAACCATTGATTTGCGACAGGTAGGTAAACCCTTATATAAAGGTGCGGTTTTAACAATTTTAAAACTAGTCATTGGTGTGATTATAGGGTATTTTTTGAATATGGCTTTTGGTCCGGCAGGAATTTTGGGTTTAACGCCTTTTGCAGTTATTTCGGCTGTAACAAATTCTAATGGTGCGATTTACACAGCTCTTGCAAAAGAGTTTGGTGATGATACAGAT
>JAHHTO010000217.1 GCA_020024595.1 Schaedlerella sp. | reverse complement strand
ATGGACTGCCCCCCAGTCCACATACGAATCGGGCGGCAATTCTGCCGCCCGATTTTTGTTTCAAAGCCATCTGTAAAGGAGTAGGAACCTGTTGTCGAAAAAGTGGCAGACTGCTCCCCAGGTGTAGAATCAGGGGCGTTATAGGCATCCTCAGAGGCGATCTCTGGTGGTGCTGCCGAGGCATCTTCTGGAGCAGGGGCGCTCTCCGGCTCATCTGGGCAGGGCAAGGCTTTGCCACAATCTCAAGTGATGAATAAAAATAACCCTTCTTCGTGAGAGAGGAGGGTTATCATGCTTTTGTTCAGTCGCTACCGGGATTTCCCCGACAAAGTTATAAACAATCCTGCTTTCCTGCACTTTCTTGCTGTCCACCCTTTTAGATAGTGTATACAGGAAATAAATGGCATTCAATTTTTGAGAATTTTGACCAAATTCAAGAGTTAAAATTATAAGGATTCACTTGCTATTGCTGTACCAGATTGCAGCATAGAGGCGAGCGGTATGGTTGGAATCTGCCAATTTCACGATTGATTTGCCTTGTTATGAACATCCACATATTTCCAGTAAACAGTATTTAGATGTCGCTATTCAGAATCCAGCTGATTCGCCAATTCAACACTGCCTCGTCCAATTCTTTCACCCACACAAAATATTATGCAAATTGAATCTTTCTACTTGTTGAGAAGTCAGGCCACATGATATAGTAATAAGTTATAATGACTGGGGGTTCGTATTATGTTAATTTATTTGCAGATGCTTGAAACTCCAGAAGAGGAGTCGCTGTTTGAACAGATCTATCTGGAGTATCGTGGCCTGATGTATCATGTGGCCTACGAAATTTTACATAACGAGCAGGATGCTGAGGACGCTGTGCATCAGGCTTTCGTAAAAATAGCAGAAAATATTAAAAAAATTGATGATCCAGTGTGTCCAAAAACGCATGGCTATGTCGTTACAATAGTTGAGCACAAAGCAATAGATCAATACCGAAAGCTGCAAAAACGCCAAACTGTTGAACTCATTGATGAGATTCAAGGCACAGATGCTCATTATGAAGATGACAACGATTTGACAAAATGTATTTTGAAATTACCTGGCAGGTATCGCGAAATGATTTTGCTTCGCTACCATCACGGGTACAGTGTTAGAGAAATTGCAGCTATGTTGGGGCTGTCGCTGCCGGCTGCAATCAAACTAGATCAACGAGCAAAGAGCAAATTGAAAAAATTATGTGAGGAGGCAGGAATCCTATGATAAGTGAAGAAATGTTGAAAAAAGCCGCTGACGAAGCAGCACAAGCAATCACAGATTCTCTTCCAACTCCAAAAGAATGCCAACACGAATTTTCGATATCATTTCAAAGAAGGATGCAGCACATTTTTCGTAGTACGAAACACCCTGTCATATATAAGCTCCCCAAGTGCGCAGCATGCTTTATTCTGGCGGTGATCCTTGCCGGCAGTACATTGTTGACCTTGAACACTGAAGTTAGAGCTGCTTTTTTTGCATGGGTACGAGAACAGTATGAGTCATTTGTTGAGTATAGATTTATTGGCGAAGCACCGCAAGAAAACACTATCGTAGCGTATGAGCTAACATGGTTGCCCGAAGGCTTTTCCTTTCAGAAAGAACAACACCTTGATGGCGGTACATATCTAACCTATACCGATGATTCGGGACGGCGTATTATATTTTCCTATTTGCAGGGAGAGGATGCCGCAAGCCTGTTTGTTGCCTCCGACTATACAGAGATTCGATCCATTCAAATCGGTAATATCCAAGCAGACTTCTATCAAGCCAGCGAAGAAGGCTCCGCGAATGCACTGGTTTGGTTATCAGAAAAAGATAATCTTTTCTTTTGTATCATGACAAATCTTTCCGAGGATACAATGATAAAATTGGCAGAGGGTATCCAAAAAAAATAATTCTAAAAATTTTCAATGTAACTGTCCAAAATGACCTCCTTCATTCGTTTATGGGATATAAAACAAATGAAGGAGGTCATCCCTTTTCTAGAAGGGGGCAAACGCAATGAAAAAAGTAAGCACGAAGTCAAAAATGCTCATTACGGCATGTGCAGTATTGATATTGGGAAGCACGGTCGTATCGGCAAGAGAAATCTCAGATTATGACATGATTATGCCAAGATTGGGCGGAGTTACATACACAGATACGCTCCTGAAGGATAATCAATCAAGAGCAGTAAACAATAACACCTTGATAGGTGGTGGATATACTATGAATTGCGCTATCTATCGAGGGAATGATAAGCTGACTGGTGATCGTTCTGCCAAAAGCGGTGACAGAATATACATTAGCAACAAAAATCCTTCAAACGATGTTGGTACAAGAGTTAAATTAGGATGTTGGACAAGTCTGGGAAGCCATGTCAAAGTCCAGACAAGAGGATCTTGGAGTCCTGACGAGAATTCAGAAGATGTTTATGTCAGTGTACCGCTTATGCGGTGCACTGACAACAGATGGAGGTCATAATATGAGTTTCTTTTTCAAGATGATTTCCGGTGTACTAAAAAGCAAGCGTTTTTATATTACACTAGCAATCCTTATATTATCTATGGTATTTTCATGGACAGCCTTTAGGGATGATTCTGTACCGCTGTTTGAACATGATTATATGCTAGCTTTTGTACATGGTTGCCACGGATGGACAACGCTTTTAGCAATTCTCGCCCCACTTTTATCCGCGATCCCCTTTGCTGCGCAGCACGTTGAAAATTACAAGAGCGGAACCATGAAGTATATAGTTTGCCGCATGGGAGAACGCAGATATTTCAATATTATGTTTTTTGCAAATATCTGTTTGACAGCAATTACTTTTATTATAGGCATGGGGCTGTTTTTTCTCATCTGCGTTGTTCTGTTTAGCAAAAATATGGATACCGATGCTTTTTATGGAATCGTTAGAGTGTCAACATATGCTCAAATTGCGGATATATCACCTGTCTTGTATGGTGTTACACTCATTGCGCACTGTGCATTTGTAGCGAGTGCATTCAGCAGTATCGGATTGGCGCTGTCATTCTTTATCAAGAATAAGTTTGTCGCCTGGATATCTCCATTCATTATTTCTGAACTGATGGCCTTATTTGCAATGTTTATCAATATTGTACAGTTAGAGCCGATGTCGATTTTTGATGTCAACAGAGCGAGTGATACTACTGTATTATTAGTGATTTGCTATGTACTAATTATCATGATTTCAGCATACTTTCTTGCTAAAACAAAATTTATAAGAGCGATGAGAAAAGATGAAGGAATATAACAAAATATCCAAAAAACAGGACATATAC
>JAHHTO010000216.1 GCA_020024595.1 Schaedlerella sp. | reverse complement strand
GGAGGGTTATTTTTTTACCCCTTTTTGAATTCATCACTTGACATTGTGGTAAAGAGCTGATGACACAGGACGAAATCGCCGTTATGGACGGCGGGAAATGTATCTTACAGGTGTGCAGCGTTCACCCGTTTTTCTCCGATAAGTACGATATAACAAAGCACCCGAACTACAAGTATCTGTCTGACTTTGATAAGAAAAACGCCTTTGATGTGGAAAAGGAACTGAAACGCTGCCCCGCAATCGTCAAACCTGATGAAGTCCTTGACTATTACGAAATTGTCGCGGCAGCTTTACAGGGGGACACGCCATGAATAAGCATATCAGAAAGAAAATCGCAAAACGGCAGATTGCCGAAGCCATATAGGGACTTGTCGATTTTGCATACAGCCAAAAGCGACAGCAAGAAGAAACCTCACATCAGCTTGTAGAAGCCTTTGGACGCTACTATGAGCAGAAACGCAGAAAGGAGGAATTGACGCAATCCCATATGTAAACATGAGCTATGAGATGCACGCCCCTACTAAAAGCACACTTCCTACAACAAAATAACAAAACGCTGGGAACTATCCAGCAGCACAGGCGGCAGTCAAAGGGACTACCGCTATTTTTTACCCAAAACACAGCGGTCAAAAATTTTTATAGCCGCAAAACGCGGCAGAAAGTGAGGTATATATGGAATTTTTCAATAGTGCTATCGAAGTCTTGCAGACCATTGTTTTCGCCCTTGGTGTGGGGTTTGGCATTTTGGGCGTTATCAATCTCCTTGAGGGGTACGGAAACGACAATTCGGACGCAAAATCTCATGTTAGGTAGAGAAGCATATCACTGAAAATAAATATAACAGACAGCCACGCTTGCCACTATTCAGTAAATTAGGGTGAAAAATGATGGAACAAGACTTTTATGACAGCAATTTATAAGATATTCTCTCTGTTTCCTTGTGTTAGTAGAATTTTCATGGTTAAATTTTGTAAAACAATATCAAAAACCACCAATTTGTGATATAATTTTGTTATTCCAATTCGATTTCAAGAATTGGAATAACAAAGAAAGGAGAAAATATTAAAATGACTATTGATTTTTCAAGTGACATCCCGGAAAGCGATCTGTACTTATTATTGGATTTGGGAAAAAAGTATGGCTTTGACCCACTGTGCTCAGATGAAAGCGAAAAATATTTTACTGACCTTCTGCAAAGCTGCAATGTCACAGGTGACAAGAAAAAGAACTTTTTAGAGTCCAGAATATCCCAAGACTTCAAGTGTAATGTGGATATTCCTCAATGGGTACAAGACCCGGAATGGCCTTTTGATGAAGGAAAACCTATGTTTTTTGTCGGCCAAATGGAACTGGAAATAAATCGTGACGGTTATCTGTTTACAAACGTATTTTATGTGTTTTGGAACATGAAAACCGGGGAAACAACAACCATATGTCAGTCGGATTAAAACAATGTGTGCCTGTTACAGTGAGTAGGATGAGTCTATGAGCAATACCGTTTTTCAAGAAGATAGCTAAACAGCTATATAATGCAGGATATAAATGGAGTGGTCATACTCATCCAGGAAATGGTTTTAACGTAAAAATGCCTTCCGATGGTGATTTAGCCAGTTTAAAAGAATTCCACCAATTCCAAAGTGTAATATATGATAACAGCGGTCAATTCAATATTTTTACAGGAGGATAGTAAGATGAATACAAGAGTTAATAAATGGACGGAAGAGAAAGATCTACAACGATTACTAGCCTTAGCATATGTAAAAGATTATTGCACACAAAAAGGTTTTTCTCTGGAAAAACTAAAAGCACAACGCTTTGGGCTGTCTTATAGTGAATGTGGCTTTTTTCAACCTAGTGATGTAATTCCATTAGGCCTAACCAATGACCAAGACACGATGCCTAAAGCAACTCTGATTATAAAAAATGAAAATGGAGAACTGATTATATGTGAAACAGAATATACAAAAGAATACTTATAATTTCGCTATCTCACTGCTACAATACTAAAGGGGCTGAGTATGCCGCCTCGTAACTACACCATACACAGATGATGAAGAAGGAAGTTGGGAAGTATCTGGTATTTTGGACGGATATTTAGCGGTAGAATTTCTAAATGACATCTTAGAGGATCAGCTGCCTGGTCTTGCAATGGAAGAGTGGTCTGCAAAAGAAATAAAACCCATAAAAGACCATATAACTCCTTTTTTCACAGAGTTAGCTGGTATTTCAAGTAAAATTGCTGTGGGAAATATAAGTCAGCTTTATGATGTGTGTAACAGCGAAGGAATTGCAGCCTACACAGAAGCTGATGGAACATTACTGCTCTACGTAAAAGGAGAAGAGAACCTGGCTGCATTGGAAAGAA
Source organism: Schaedlerella sp. (assembly GCA_020024595.1). Taxonomy (GTDB): domain Bacteria; phylum Bacillota; class Clostridia; order Lachnospirales; family Lachnospiraceae; genus Schaedlerella. Next base: position 966 of record JAHHTO010000216.1, on the reverse strand, counting down.
AATTAGGTCTTATAAAAGAATAGATTACCCCTATTTTTGAGTTTATGTGAATAGTGTAAATTTTTTCCATAAAATGATGAAATCGAATATAGTCATTCACAAATGGCATCCCCAGCAGGAAATCTTTTTAAGGTTTCCTGCTTTTTTGTGCCCATTTTAGTGGTCAAGAGAAATTTTATTGGTTGCGATTTCCCGAAAAAGTGGCAAACGAAAGTGAGAGAGGAAATTTGCAGTCATGGAATCTTGTTGGGGAGTGCCTTCCCCAAACCCTGCTTTTCGTCCTCACAAACTGCATATCATTCCGTCGTTCGCCCTCTCCCGAAATTACGCCGCATGAAAAATCCCTCTAAAAAGGACATGGAAAAGCGGTCATGCTGGGGATCATGACCGCTTTTCAAAATGGGAAGTAGAATTTAGAATACGATCGCTATTTCACATGTAGTCTGATAAATGCACAATATAAAAACAATCCAAATCTCTTCCAAAATACCAAACCAATTCATCTTGATTAGGATCGTTCATCCGAACAATTTCACAGTCTTTCATATCCTGTTTCAGATACTCTATGATGTAAGAAAATTCTGGATAATTTTCTTCCATTCTTTTTTTGTATTCAACTCCTATTTTATGATCTATTTTGTATCTTTCTAACGATTTGTGATATAAACTTTCCAATTCACCTATCCATTGTTCTTCTGAAAGAGTGGTATAAGCAGATTCTAGATGAAAATCTTCAGTTGCGGAATCAAACTCACAAATTTGTTGGGTATTCTCTAACCACACATTGTATTCCACTAATAATGCCATATGGTAGAGGTATTCTGTCCAATCGATTTCTTCTTTGGGAAGATGTACTTTAGCAATATTAATTTCTAAATTCCAACCATGCACACCATAAATAAATGTTGAATCTTCCCATAATAAAAACTCTTGTCTCCAAGATTTACACTTTTCCAGTAGGCTTTT
>JAHHTO010000215.1 GCA_020024595.1 Schaedlerella sp. | reverse complement strand
TATACTGCAAGGGATGCAGGATTGTCAAGGGGGAATTTTCAAAAAATTCAGCAAATTTCTCTATCAGAGCCAGAACAGCGTCCTGCTTTTCTTTACCCAGTCGTGCCCAGCACTTCAGCAGCTTCTGCTGGGATTCCGTCAGGGAGATAGGTTCGTTATCCTCTGCAAACAGCTGGGACAGAGTAATTTCAAATGCATCACAGATTTTCTTCAAAGAAAAAATCCGCGAATCCTTTTCAAATTCAGTCGTCATAAGCCATATGATATATTGGGGGCTTGACTTTTTCTAAATCTGGGTGCTATAATGAAAAAGTACACGAGAAAATTAAAAAATCAAATGAATGTGTTAATATATGATTGCATATTAGAATGCAAGACTATATTAGCCAGCTATATTGTATCCAACGGTTCTCTTGTACACATCAAGAGAACCGTTTTTATTTTATATCGGAACAGGAGGGTATTTATCATGGATGTGGCATTTATGAGAAAGTCTTTTGCTCTAATTGCGAAGGGACTGGTGGAAAAGGAAGAACTACTAAGGAAGGAGCCTACTCGGTATCCTTACAGTAAAACTTTACAGCATGGTATCAATATGTTTTTGTCGGCATGCCACCAAGCAGGCAGAATAGAAAATGTATTTCAATATGCAGATGAATCTGCTTTTTTAGAGCATTTCATTACGAAGCCTATCTATGAATGGTTTTCTGGTTGGGATCAAAAAGCTATTGAAGAAATGAAACTTCAGGAAGAACCTTTTTATGCATATGATGCTTTTGCCTACCGCAGAAGTGACCATATGTATATTCCAAGTTCCGATTGCTTTGAATTTTTGGACACTCAGGATAGTGATATCATGGATGGGACGGATGAACACATTTTGTATAAGAAAATGATTGTTTTAAATCAGGACAATTATTGTAAGATTAGGAAATACATCATCGAAAATCCGATTATAACTATCGATGAGCGTCGTGAAATGTCTCTTGAATTGGCAGACAACCCTGCAGCGAGGGAGGCGTTCCAGTTTGCTTATGAAGAGATTATCGATGACTTTTATCGTTGTCCTTGCTGCGGCTGGACCATGATCCATGGGAAATATGGATATAACTGCCACTCCACACATTGTACCGATATAACCCCGGAATTCAGTGAGTCGGATAAAATATCTTGTTCTAATAGTACTTTGTTCCGCTTAAAGAAAGGCATTATGCGTTACTTTGCCGCACCGGGAAAACTGGAGCTGGAGATTGCTGCATTTTGCGATAAGAAAAAAATTCAATACGCCCTATGGCCACAAATGGACCAATATGATGTGGAAATCCGCTTTTCTGACGGCGAGCTATGGGAGATTGATGCAAAGGCATACCGTAATCCTATAGCATTGCGCACCAAAATTCAAAATAAAAAGAAATTTTCGGATGGAGACTATGCAAAGGGATTCTTTGTTATTCCCGATGAATATGTACAAAATCAGAGGAACTACACTGCCATTATCAATCGGATTTTAACCGGTCAGAACAATGTGAAGTGTGTCACTCTCAGGTCTCTGAAGATGGAAATAAACCGAAAGGAGGAATCTCTCTATGAAAAAAAATAAAGCAGATGCGCCTTACGAAGCATTGTTACCCCAGTTCCAAATGATCGATGATCCGATGCAGCTGTCTCAGTTTGCGGAGATTGAAGCTGTACTATACTTATTTATACAGAATGCGCCTCAAGCCGATCCTTTGAAGGCATATCTCCTATTCACACAATATCAGCTGATTGGCACAGTGGCATGCTCGTCAATGGATCATCATTTACAGACTGCCCGAGCTGCGCTTGGCTGCTATCGCTCTCAAAAATACTGGCAGGATGCTTTACGGGAATATCGAAAAACCAAATATGATGCAGTTCGTGCTTTTATGTTTGCAACTGTGGATGACTCGCTGCATGTTTCCCTATCGGATGAACCATACCCGTACCCATACGAAAAGCGCAAAAAGGAATGGGAGTCGTTTTGGGCTGAGAAAACAAAAGAACCCGACCTCCCGGTTTACGCAGAGACCGGTGCATACAAATATATTTATCCCAACATTGATAGCGGAGAAGTCGAAACTGTCCAGATAAAATTCGAGGAAAGGCATGCAGAACTTGATTTAGCAGATTCCCCCACGAAAAGCTGCAGGCCCACCATCTCGATTACTTTAGAAGAGTTGTTGGAAGCAGCAGCCCAAATGGCTGATATTTGCCCAGGTGATCCATGTTATACCATTTTGAGGACCAACATTCTCAAAGAGATCCATAATGGTAAAGTCCAAACTGCAGAAAAACTGACAATTCAAGAAGTAGTCAACATTGTCGGTATGGTTGGCTCAGGAAAATCCACCCTCATCAAAGTTCTCTCTTTTTGGTGTCATCAGCATGGTTATCGTATTGTGGTAGTTGTTGATACTGTTGCAGAGGTTTTGAGCTTGCAGCGATATCTGTCTGCTCTGGGGGTGAATGCCAGCCCCTTAATTGGACGAAATGAACGGTTAAAATACATCAATCAAGTTACCCAGCCTGAAGAGGCCTGCTTGCCTGCAATTTTTTCTCAGTATCTAACGCCAGCCTGCCTTGTAGATGGCATGGATGAATGGCATAGCAATGCGATTGCCTTTGGAAAAGAGCCTTGCTATACCCTAAAGAAAAGCAAAAAAAATCATCTATGTCCTTATTTTGATCGGTGCCCCGGTACAAGGATGCTGAGGGATTGCTACACTGCCTCCATTGTACTTACGACCGTTGCTGGGTTCGCTGCTTCTCGTGTGGGACACAGCAGAGAAACATTTTTAGAACTGGTGATGCGGGACTTTGATTTGGTCGTCTTCGATGAGAGCGATAGAGTGCAAAAGACTCTGGACCAATTTTTTATGCCGGAAACAAGTTTTAACGACTATATTCGAGAGTGTGCTGAAGATTGCAGCGCATATATGCGCCTAAGCAGCAAACGGCGGGAAGAAAACCTGCCGATGCAGCGATATGATGAAATGCAGCGGCATAGCGTGACCGTTCTCAGCTGCTTGATCAAATCTCTGCACTACGAGTTGGGCTCTTGGAAAAAGATTGCACATGGCGACCCATTTTCTGCACTTACCTTACTGGAAGACCTATACAAAGAGGGAACCGACTATCAGATCCCTAAAGCGATCTATGCATTATTGTACGGTTTAATTGATATGCAGGATGAGGAACAGATCCGCAGCAGTACCCTGTGGGCTGTTCTGGAAACCTCCTGTCAAAGTACGGATGAGTCTCTTTTTAATCAGATTTATAAAGTTTGGTTAAATGAGGTAAGAGAACAGTTTCCACGACCTGCTGCAGAA
>JAHHTO010000214.1 GCA_020024595.1 Schaedlerella sp. | reverse complement strand
GCAGGTAGAGTATTATGGCTTTGATTGACAATAGTAAAAGGAGCTTGGAATTAGAGCAAAAACAAAATACAGTGAAAGAAATCATGGGTAACAATATTTTAGCCGATGCATGGCTTAGTGATTTTGTTCGGCGTTTTTGTTGGAGTACTAATGCGTTGGAAGGAAATACATTGTCCTTAGATGAAATTGTTCAGTTCATTGATCATGATGAAGTAAGAAGTGGACATAAATTTTCAGAATATCAGGAAGCTAAGAATGTATATCAAGCCATTATGAAAATGCTAGTACCTTTTCGAGAAGCGAATATTGATGAAAAATGGATCAAGAAAACAAATGGTATTGTAATAGGGGAAAAGGGGGAGTATCGGAAAGATCAAGTATATGTAGGCAGTATTGCTGAAGTAGTATATTACCCACCGAATCATAAGGAAGTGCCCGATTTAATGGGAAAATTTATACAAGAAATTGATATAAAGGATCAATCAATAGAAGAGCTGTTTTTAAAAATTGCAATGCAGCATATTGCTTTTGAGCGGATTCATCCTTTTAAAGATGGAAATGGAAGAACCGGAAGGTTCATTATAAATCAGCAGCTTATTAATAACGGAATGCTTCCGGTTTCTATTTTGCATGGAGGAGAGTATAGACAGGCGTTTCGCAGGTATGACAAAAAGGGGGATTATACAAGTATGGTTCATGTGTTGTTAAAAAGTGAGTTAGAGTCTTTTGAACGTGTATTTGATCTTAATTCAAAATATTAGCAAATTATTTTATTACTTGCATCTTCTACGTACGGAAGAACTCGCACATTTAGAAATGATTTGCGCCATTGTCTATCAATTAACAAAGAATTTGACACCAGAAGAAATTAAAGAATCAGGTTTTGATAAATATTATGTAGACCATACTCTGGCACTTTGGCCGCAGGCAGCGAGTGGTACACCATGGACGGCAACTTATTTTCAGTCTAAAGGAGATCCGATAACAGATTTACATGAGGATCTGGCAGCAGAACAGAAGGCACGTACGACGTACGATAACATTTTGCGGCTTGTAAGAGATCCAGAGGTTTGTGAGCCGATTCGTTTCCTGAGAGAACGTGAAATCGTACATTATCAAAGGTTTGGAGAAAGTTTAAGACTTGTACAGGATAAATTAGATAGTAAAAATTTCTCTGCGATCAATCAGGAATTTGATATCCGGCAAGGATGTGGATGTAATAAATAGTAAAAAATTTAATTAACGAAAATTTAAAAGGAGTCATTGCAAAAGTAGATGAATACATCTAATAGAGCAATGACTCCTTTTTTACTTAGTACAAGGATACTGAGTTGACATAACGTTTATATCGGTCATTCCTCTAGTGCTTTGTGAAATACACTTAATACAGCATTCTTTTCAAAAGGCTTATAAATAAAGCCTTTTGTGCCAAGAACCTTCGCCTGCTGCAGTGTTTCGTCATAGGCAAGGGAGGATGCCATAACGATCTTCGCATCCGGCCATTTGTCTAAAATAGCTTGGGCAGCCTCAAAGCCATCCATATCGGGCATAATGATATCCATAGTTACCAGATCAGGCATACTTGTCTCATAAGAACGTACAGCGCTTTCCCCATTTCTGCAGTATTCTATCACCTCAAATTCTGTGTCCTTTAAGATTTTTTTTAGCTGTGCACAAGCAATCCGAGAATCATCTACAATCATTATTTTTTTATTCATCTTTCGTTCTTCCTTTCTGTGTCTCTTCGTCCATTGATGAAAATTTATCATCAATCAGTATAGCCATTTGAAACTGTTCATTTGTGTAGTGAGTAGCTATGATGGAGGAGTTGTCTTCAGTTTCAGGTATATAATATCCCTCTACAAAATAGGGAGAATGAAACCTGGCAGCAGTCTTTGTTTTTCCAAAAATAGTCTTCACCATATGTCCACAGAGAATATTAAGAAACTCCTTTGCACATTCTTCAATATCCTCTGATTCTGTCACAGGTTCACCCAGCATATTTTCTGCAATATGTTTTAACAGTTTTTTTTCTGCACAAAAAGCAAAATGAATCGTATATCCCCCTGTAAATGTGGTATAGACCGTATATAAATTTTGGGGTATCACATTGGGGACTGTGCAGTCTTGTAGCTCTATTTGGGCAACCTGTTTAAATACTTGTTTGATCGTATCGTTGATTAAAATCTGTATAGGATCTCCATCTAAGGGAAGGGTCCTTTTATCCTTTGACATAAATGCCTCCTTGCTATGGTAGCCCTTGAAATTTGAAAGCTTCTAAAATACTACTATTTCATCATTCTTTATATGAATTTTGGCATTCGTCGTGTTCTGTTTAATCGTTTTTGTCAGATGTTGGAATTGAACTGTGGTAATTGGATAGATTTCATCTGCATTGATTCTACATTGAGATAAATCCGAATTCTGAAGTTCTTCTTTTTGAATCTGAGAAGATGGATCATCTCCTACGATTAACACTGTATTTCTCTCGGCTTTACAGCCAATGATTTTGGATTCAATTAAACGGGAAGCTGTCAGCTTTCCGCCGATAATTGTTCCTCGCCCTGTGCATACACTGATTCTATTGCCGCTGTGAATAGTAGATGAAATAATACTATTTGATTCTACACTGTCTCCTGCATAGATGGAGCAGTTCTCGATATACTGGGCTTTAACGCTGTGTCCTGCCTTCAAAATAGCTTTTTCATCTCCAAGAATTCCTTTGGAAATGATAATATCCTTTCCTGCTTCGATCACAGCTCCCTCAACTAGTCCCTGTACAAATACAGAACCTGTAGCTTGAATAGTAAAGCCATCCATGACATCGCCGGATATATGAACATCTCCTGTGAAATTTATATTTCCTACTTTTAAATCTACATCCCCGGAAATATGAAGAACAGGGTTTACATTAAAACATCCGTTTAGATATTGAAGCTGCCCATCCATAGAAGCAATAAGCTTGGTCTTATCTTCGTTAAAATTCGTATTCTTTCCCATGGAGAGTTTCAAATCCTTGCCATCTTTTGCAGGTATAATTCTTCCAAGAACATCTATTCCGTCTTTTCCTTGGGTTGGAGGAGTTTTCACACAAATTACATCCCCTGTATGTACAATCTGAATATTATTCAAATTTCGGTAATCCACATTTCCACGATCATCCGTATGGAAAGTCATATCAAAGGCGCGGGGATATTTTTCAATAATCTGCCCATCCATTCCTTCCTCTGCAAGTGTGCCATAAGCGATAGGAACTAGCTTAAAATAAGGTTGTTCACGGACGAGGTAATCCAATGCATCTTTGCTTATGCCAGTACTCACAGAATATTCCTGAAGAGCCATTTCGATCTGTTCAAGGTGTAGAGGATTTCCATTTCCCAAAGGTGGGAAGATAAAAGCCCAAGCAGCCATTCGAT
>JAHHTO010000213.1 GCA_020024595.1 Schaedlerella sp. | reverse complement strand
CAGGAGGGGGTGTTCACGGTTCCTACCATCTTCGTCTATGCGGAAGGCCGCCTGACCCTCCGTGAAAGCGGCTATTTTGGGCTGGATGCACTGCTTCAAAAAGTCGAGCGATATGAAATGATGCTCCTCCATCAGTCGTAATTCTGACAGGAAAGATTCACTGTCTTGTTATGCAGTGCATCCGTTTTACCGAGGGTTTGGAAGCTGCCCCCAATGGGTACTCACTTGCTGCGCTTGCTAACGACTTCTTTCCCGTTACCTAAGTAATCAGAAAGAGGGAATTTTGTTTACGCGACAGACTCGAATTATAAATGATTGATCAATTAAAATAATTTTGAGTGTTGGATATATCAAAATAAGTCAAACACTCGATATATGTTGAAGATCTACAGTAAATCCGCTTACTCTGTGGGTTGGCGGATTTATTTAACAAAAAGTATGTTCAGACGACTGTAAATTTTCGAAAAGTGTAACCTAAGATATGCAAACGGTGCTTATTAGGGTGAGACCTCTTAGTACATCGGAAAGAAGATGAAGGCTTTGGAGGACAGAAAAATTGTAGAATTATTTTTGAAGCGTGATGAATCAGCAATTCAATATACTTCCGAAAAATATGGCGGACGGCTACGCTCATTGTCGCAGGGAATTGTACAAGATTTGCAGACCGCTGAAGAGTGCGAAAATGACACTTATATGGAGACATGGAATTCCATCCCGCCCAATGAGCCAAACAACTACCTGTATGCGTTTCTGGCAAGAATCATTCGGCATATTTCTTTGAACTGTTGCAGAGATCGTGATCGATTGAAAAGAAATGCGTACATATGCGAACTGAGCACGGAAATGGAACAATGCATCCCCTCGCCAGATGACTGCGAATGTCGGATTGATGATGCAGTATTGAAAGATGAAATCAACGGTTTCCTCACATCCCTTGATGCCGAGAAGCGGAATATTTTTCTTCGCCGCTATTGGTATCTGGATTCTATTGCTGACATTTCCAAACGCTTTGGCCTGTCCGAGAGCAAAGTAAAAACAACGCTCTTCCGAAGTCGTAATAAACTCCGAGAACATCTGAAAAAGGAGGGTTATCCTTTATGAGAGGTAATGATTTCTTAGATAAGATGGAACTTGCCGATCCAGTTTTTGTAGAAGCTGCTGATATGATTCCCTCTACAAAGAAAAGAGGTCATATCAGATGGGGATTGCTAGTTGCGTGTATTTGCTTATTGATGGGAACGGTAACAGCAATGGCTGTAAGCGGGTTTGGCACGAAAGTTATAGATTTCTTCACATCACGTACGGAGCCCGGTTCGGATTATAGTGAGTCAGGATTTACGCTAAGCGTTGAGATAGAAAAAATCCCTGTGGCAGAATTGAAAGGTAAAATTCGTGAAGTACCTGCTTACATCAAGGCGCAGTTTGCCTCCTACAAACCCCATATGAGTTGGTATCCGGGGCATTGGCAGAAAACGTTTGAATCTCGAAACGATGCTTATGACTATATTGGATTTGACGGATTAAAAAGATTGGATTGGGATTTGGAAGAGGGACAGACAACACTCAATGTGCTTGGGGAACGAAACGGAGAAATTCTTTCTGTTATGGTTGAAACACATTATACAGTTGGAGATATTCGACTGCAGTTTTCCTCCGATATATACACAGAAAATGCCAATGATGAAATTACAACCGGTGCTGTCACAACAGAATATGTTGAATTTACTGAATCATTTTACACCACTAAAAATAACAAAGTTCTCCATGTGATTGAAGGGACTGCTTTAGAAAGCGGTTATATGGGAATGGATGGGTATTTGGTAGAAAACGGTGTACTGTATACTCTTCACATTGCTCATTTGGAGAAAGATACAGAGCAAGCAAAAGAACTTCTGCATCAGTGGGCTGACCTGTTCTGATAACAACTAATCTATTCGACTAATTTCGATATATCGAACAGATAAACTGGCATAGGAGCGCCTTCTTGCCCTCTGCAAAGCGCTGGGAGCACAATCGTCTGTGAATCGTAGTCTGCCAGACATCTTTGGATTACTCTAACGGAAAAGTGTTTATGGTGATGCTGTATGTTTCGTAATGAAGCTCAATGGGTACGCTGCCCGATCTGTGGGAGTAAAACAAAGACGAAAATATATGAAGATACAATATTGATTCGATTTCCATTGTATTGTCCCGTTTGTAAGCGTGAAACCAGAATTGATGCAGCAAAATTTAATATCTTGCGAAGCGAAGAGCCAGACGTGTAAAAGACGCAGAGCCTGCTTTCTCAGATTTCTGAGAAGGCAGGCTCTTTTTAGTTGCCGTCTTTTTCATTTTGCTTTTGAAAAACTTTTCACGCAGGATCATAGAGTGATTGCAAAAATAAAAGTTTTTCATCTGTGCAATACCTATATGAGGCAATGAAATTTTTAAGGATTGGTCTATCCTGCATTTTTGCCAGATAGAAGAAAGTATTACTGTCTATTTTGAGAAGACGGACGGCGCATACCAAATCAGTTTGGCTTTTTTGTATCAGAGTTCTGAAAAATGAAGCCAGCCATGTCTATTGGAATATGACAAACTGTGAAGGTATGAGAAGTCTCTCGATGAACTGACGCCGGAGAAACTTCGGCAGACAGCCAGAAGAGATTCCTATTTTGCAGACGATCATGTTTTCAATGTGCGAGGTCTTTCGATTGTCGTCAGCAGTGATCTCCTGGCCCAGGCCTTGAGATAGCTCATACTATAATGATACTCCCTGACAGCCACTGTCAAAACGTACAGCCATAAAAACGCGGTGAGGCGCATAGACTATGGGTAGGGCTTTAACCGAACATCGAGGGGTGAGAGTCCCGTGGGCCATGCTGAAGGCCATCCGCTTTTCATATTATAGTAGTGGAGGTGATCATAGATGAATCCATATCTTATTTTCTCTGAGGATACCTGCGTAATCTGTGGAGAAGTTATTCCCGAAGGGCGGCAGGTCTGCCCGATGTGTGAGCATCGCATGTTGAATATGAGGCAGACTGCCATTCCGACACCGGATCTTCTGACCAAGTTCCATAACTGGCTCCGGGAGAGGGGAGCGTTCCATGGCCAGAAAAGCAGAACACCATGAGACAGCCTATCCCATGCTCAAAACCGTGGAGCAGATGAGTAAGCTCAGCGGCATAGGAGAAAAAGTTCGAAAAAATTGCGTATTTTCTCATGAATTTTTATAGAATTTTATAGGTGTTCATCACGTCCGGGCGTCAAATGGACGTCAAGCACCTAAATTTTTCTAATTTCCTATGAAAAACTGAAAAAAGGTGGAAATCAAAATCGGAACTATTTTGCCTGTAAAAGCAACAAAAAACCTCGAAACCGAAAGGCTTCGAGGTTTTTTCTGGCGGAGTAGGAGGGATTCGAACCCTCGATACGGTTTTGC
>JAHHTO010000212.1 GCA_020024595.1 Schaedlerella sp. | reverse complement strand
TGAAGGCATACTTTATCAACAATTTCCTCTATATCATTATGATCAACAGCATTATAAATAATAGCAGCTATATCATGAATAAAATCACTTGTGTCTGTTTTTGCATGATAAAAAATGTTTGAGTCATCATTCTCATTTCAAACAATTATGTATTTATCCTTCATATACATTCGTTTTCCTCCAACATCTCTGATCAAATGCAACCAGTTTTCTACCACCAGAAGCGTCATACGCATAGGCACGACAGCCACTTCTTTCTCTCTAAAGTACACACACGCGTTATGTTCACTGCTGTCGGCATCCTTTTCATCTCTAACCATAGACTGTAGACTATATCAAAGTCACAAATAACTTTTCTATTGCGCTGCTTTGGATCGTTTACATTTAGCACAGCACTCCTCTATGTATCTCCATCAGTCCGGTAGAGGCACATACACAACTTGCTGACAAGTAGATTAAGCTTTTCATATAAAATCTGTAGTGTTGCCTCGTCTGCATGCACAATATTCCATTGAAAAAGCTACGTAAGTAACACATCGTAAATCAGCTGCAGCACATCATCTATGACATCTAAGATGTAAAACTAATCATTGATCGTGCGATCTCAACATTGCATTCCAACGCATCGATCATTGCCCTGTAAGCCTCTTCTCCGATCACTTCCTTCAATTCATCACGAATTGGCTCCACTTGATCGTCTGGATCATTTCCCTGGGCTTGATTAATTAAAATATAATAGTGATAATCGTTGCAAACACCTGCATCATATACATATCCCATAGAAATCATATCCTGATATAGTTCTATCTCCCAAGTACGTTCCGTAGGTACACCGATGAATTGAACTACATAATCGTACCAACTGCAGTCTTCTTTTCGTCCTGTCTCCTCCTGATAAGCCTTCATCAGAGTATTCGAAGTGATCTGTATGGTATGGTACTCCTCATCATTTGGATGCGTACAAAGCAGGATTGCCTCCTCTTTCCATTCTTCCGGCAATGTAATCGTCAATCCCCATCCAGAAGGTTCAAAGGTTGAACTCTCTCCTGTATATCGGTACATCATATCAAACTCTTCTAACTGGGATTCCAATAATACTTTTTGTGCAGGATCTAACTTCTCTTGGTCCGGTGTTTTAATCACAGTATCCGTTTCTTTATTTTCCGGTATAACCTCTGGCTGTTCCTCTTTTGGGCTTTGCGGTTCTGAGTGAAGTTCCGGTTCCAATGTTTCCACATCTAATTTTTCTGTTTGATTGCAGCCTGCAAATACACTGCCAACAATCAAGACGAAAATCAGTGCTAAGCTTTTTTTCAATTCACACACCTCTTTCAAAATAATTTGCATCACAGTGTCCTGTGTAACCTCATATCTCATGGATGCTATCGATTAGTTCCTGCATTTTGAGCAAATAACGTGGTCTCATAGAGCCTTCGTGGATGATCGGTTCGGTGATGAAAGAACGAAGGAACGCCCAGCAAACATTGGGATACTCCGTCTGTGCGCTGATGCCGACAGCGTTAAATATGACTCTGTTGGCGTCCTAATCATTTTCTATCCATCAATATGGAATTCAATTTCTATCTTTTCCATGGTTTCTTCCGTTATATCTTTATGTTTAAATAATTTCTTTTGCACATCGTAGACATTTATTACGCAAAAATATTCATTATCAGCGAAAGCAACATATGGAACACATGCTGTTTTAATTCTGATAATGTCTCCGACTTCCAGCTTTGAAAACAGCTCTGTCTCTTCTCCGTTACTTGTTTTTCCATTCATTAAGAAATAATATCCATTGTCAGCCACTAAAATATTTCGCCCGTCTTTTGTTCTTGTAAATACACCATTTTCATAGCTGTATCCTTTTACCCCGGAGCATCCCGTTACCAATATGACTGTAAGTAATATGAGTAATACCGTTTTGAACTTCCATGGTTTCTTCATGAAATTGTTCACTCTCTCACTGCAATAAGATAAATTCATCAACAACACCCGACTTTACACCATTAGAATACAGATACACTTGATCCTTATGTTCAATGCTTCCGGCATTCTTTTTCTTTTTTATGATAATGGCATATTCTCCCAAGATTTGCGGTTAAACCGGTTACTTCACAAAGCACAAGTATCATCGCCTACTGGAGCAACATAATATACTTATATAATGCTTGTGCATCCTCATCTTCAAAGCAGAAATGTATCGTTTGTCCTGTTTTCTGATAATTTACATAAAGCCAGTGCAAATCACCATAACAGTTCTCACTCACTTCGATTCTGGGACACAATGGTTTGCATGAATCATATGTTGCATCTTCAATATATTTACAATTTCTGATGCACCGATAGAGCATTTCCGCTGTTTCTTGAGTCCGAATGGATAGATAGGAAAACTCGCCATTAGCGATTTTTACAATATCCTTATCTCCATAATTGATTTCTGATTGGATTTGACTGATAATTCCTTCCGAATAGGCTTTCCGTACCCTTGGATATGCTTGCCCGTTCCTTGTAACCTGTAACAGCAACATAAGTCTATCCATATCATTCAATGTAATTTCCAGAATATGACCGCTCTTGGAATAATATAGTTTTTCATTATTTCCTCGTATTCTATCTCCAATGAATACAAACGGACGTTCCAGCCCTGGGATAGCTTTCACTTGCTGCACAGCTTCAGCCCGTGCAACATAAAGCATAATTTGATCCAAGGTCACGCCATACCCAACATGTACAGCAATCATCTTTTCAATCTTCTCGTCGTACTCCTGCATATCCGATAAATCGTCATTTAGAAAAGCGTCTCTCTGCCGCTCTAAATACGAAATAACAGTATCTTTTGTTGGTACATTTTTATTATGAACGTATATGCTGATTCCACATCCCACGATCAGCACAAGTATTAAAATCAACAAAATAATTGACCGTTTTTTCATTTTTTCACCTTCTCAGATACGGAATCTTTCAGTACACGGAGATACTTTTCTTTCTTGAAAAATATCAATTTTCATACCGATGACGTACAAGTTCTTCAACTGTTTTGTTGCCACACATATCGTAGACTTCAAGCACTTTCTTTTGTTCTCCAGGTATAAGTTCTATCTTCCTTTGTTCCAAATTCGTTATCAAAACTTAATTGCGGTGCCATCGTATCTATTCTCATTTTTACAACTGATAATCTTATTATCAGATACTTTTATTATAAGCTATCATAACAGTCTGTCAATACGTTTTTCCATTATATTGACCACATTTAATTATTATTATGTTGAAAATATAGTTATTTTGTATAAATATAATCCATGTCTGATAGCATACTGAAAACTAGCGCCACAGAAAGCCATTGACTACACCGATACATCTCAACACATTTTCGCTTGAATTCATAGCTGTAACGCATAAACGCAAAAAAATGGCAGGACTCCACCAGGAGCCCTGCTATTTTAATCAGTAGATATGATGCGCCACTCTAAGTACCAGTCATGGAATTATCCCCTACATCGGCGCCCAGGTCACAGGTATACAC
>JAHHTO010000211.1 GCA_020024595.1 Schaedlerella sp. | reverse complement strand
CAGCCCCTGTAACCAAACAGCACCATTCGCCCGCAGGCTTATGGGAGCACTGCAACTTTCCGGCATTTCCATTACGGGAATATTGTGATTATCCGGCAAGAGACAGGCGCTTGAATGAGAAGCCGCCCCAAATCCGGAACTTTTCCACAGCGCCTCATCTTCGTCTTGTCTGTTTACTCGACATTGGCATTGTTATTGAAAAAATAGTCTGCTTCACGATCCAATCGTTGTAAAAATTCATTCAGACTGTTTGCAATTTTTCGTTTCGGTGAAAGATAGCATATGGACATATCTGATACATTGATATAGAGCAGACCTTCCTCTTCATCAAAAAGGCAAAAAGCCAGCAGGTTATTTTCTTCCAAATTATTCCATGCTCTCTCCCGATACGTTATAAAATCGTCTGGCGCTTCGTCATCATCCGGTTCAAAATACAAGTCCAAAATCTCTTCTGGTGAAAGAACTCTATACAGGCCCTTTTTTTGTTTCAGGTTAAACCAAAGAAACCCAAACCCAATTTCTTCATAAAATGTTTTTAAATCCTTCGGAATATCAATTGACAATTGATATTTGACTTCAGAAAAGACATTTTCTATATTGGCGGCATCATTTCGAACAAAATAGTATTGCTCTTCCCTGCAATGGGGCATCTCCTCCCAAGTTGAATGAACATATTTCTTGAACATTTCAAGATTCATTTTTTACGCTTCCTTCCTTTATGGTTGTATAAGTCTGGGTAAGCCTGCTTGTGGATGTATCACTGCATCTGCCTTCCAAGCATTCAAACATTTCCTGCTCTGTTCTTTTGCGCTTCATTTCAAAAAATCTCAATGATAGAAGGGGTTGCAGCAATACATCCTTCTTCATTCACAGCAGCATTCAAATTCAGGCGGCAAGGCAGGCTTTGCATGGTGCGATGCACTTTTTTAACAGTGCGAGCGCCTACAACAGACCGCGTTTTTTCAGTACATCCTTTGTAATTATGAAGTCTGCCTCTAAGTCTGCGGCTTCCGCTTTTCCCAGCTGATAAAAATGTCTGTACTGCTTTATGTAGAAAGAGACTGCTTTCTGCGCTTCCGGCAGGATATCCTCTGGGATATCATGATGCAGTCTTTCAAGCCTTGCAACCAGTGTCAGTGCTGTAACCATCTGATCCAGGTCATCCAGCGGCCGGCTGTAATAGAGGAATTTTGCCATTGCCAGCGCATAGTCATCGCCTTCATCCACATACGAATAAAATCCGCAAATGGCAAGCCATTTATACTCATAATAATCTTCATCCTTGAGATCAGCCTGTGATTTCATGAAAAACGAGAACATGGATCATTCCCCCTCTTCCGCACTGTTTTGAAGCTTCATATTGTAATTCCTTTCTAAAAACGAACGGATGGTGCGGTCCTTTATTTCCATATCCTGAATATAATCCTCCCGCTGGATCAGCTCCTCCAGCTCCTCTTCGGGAATCGACTGAAAATCCTGAATCGCTGCGACTGCATGGCTTAGGAAATCGGAAGTCAGTTCCATGCCTAAATGTATGAGCTTGCAAATGAGTGTGAACACCATGATGGTCCGCTCAAAGCCTTCATAAGAATCAGCCATACGCATCGTTTTCTTTGCAGCAGTACGCCGGTCATCTCCGCACTCTACTGCATCGTAGAAGGAACATTCCGTGATATATTGTATTTTTGCATATTGGATCATCGTGATCTGCCGCCTCCTTTAAGCCGGTTGGTCTTTCAGTGCATCATTCCATTTCAGCCGGTCCTTTCACGCTCAAAGCTCTGAGCTGTTCATAAAGTTCCTGATCTCAGCCAACACAGGTTTTGCTGAGAAAAACTTCAATTCCCTCTGCAATGATAAAGAAAGGGATCGCATCTTCTGAAGTAAAAAACTGGAATATAAAGTTCCCCTGTTCAATGTGATACATTTTGTTGACTGCAATGCTTTCTTCACCTTCGAGAATTTTCATAAAGGGTCCGCTGTCATAGGTGAAGCTCATTTTTGAAGATACAAAGCAAGGCTGGTTGAATAATATTTCTATTAAAAAGTCATCCAGTTCGTCCAGTTTCCCGCCAAGGACAACTCTGCCCCCGTTCATTACGCACACTTCAAAATCCATCCAAAGCTCTCTGGACAGAAAGCAATTTATCTTGTCAACAACATTCTGGCATTCGTTCCTATCCATAAGAATTTAAATTGCTCACTCCTCGCATTGCATCATTGGTATAAATAAAGATATAGAACCGACCACTGCCGATCTTTTATTTGAAGATTTTCCAGGGTGTATCGCTTTGCTCTATGTAAAAAGAAGCGCTGAAAGCATTCGGCCCAATTAGAAGCCGGCTATGGGTGGAAAAGCCGATCGTTCTACCCTTTTTTGTTGTTTTCAGTTTTTTGTAAACTTTGGTTCACTGCACAGCACGTTCCCACAAACAGGATGGATACACTTTTCTATTCATAGCAAAACAAGAAATGAGCTTTCCCTTTGGCCTCTCTTTTGGAATGGCTTTGGAGAACAGCAGCATACCTTGACCAAGATATCGTAAGTTCTTTTCAAAGCGGTTTACTTTTTTTGATGCCGACAACTTCAACTTGAAGCGATGTCATATTTTCCAAAAACCGAACCATTTCCTTGATCTGCTGATTTCCGCAACCCATAATATCCATATATAGATATGGGCCATCACCAAATATATAGATGCCAAAATCTCGGCAGTCACTAAAACCGATATACCGTGCCAATGTATATTGAATATCAGCGGCCATCCCATCAAAATCAAAAACGTGAAACTGTTTAGAACTACTGTACCAATACTCCAGAACAGAAAAATTCTCTTCAAGGCTGTCTATGATATGGACAATATCATCTTTCGATACATTGGTTACAATCAAGCGTGCATAGTAGGTTCCCGATGGGTCCAAAGGAATATTTTCCAAAGAATCTTTAATTTTCTCCAATTGAGAAAGAGAGCACTTCAGCATGTATAAAAAGCTTAGGTATAGTACGAATTTTGTAAATGTATCAGATGTGCAATACAGCTTTTTGGATTTTGCCACAACGATTTGCTCGCAGCTTCTTGTGCAAGGGGAAAATCCGAACCCAAGCCCTGCAAAAACATTATAATAAAAGGGATAAAACTGTCCTTGGATACTATACCGTTTTAAGACCTCAGATATTGAGTCATTGGTCGGTTTAAAATATTTCCAATCATCGTTATCGAAGCAGCTGGACATGAGCTCTCCATCATCATATCCCATACATTTCAAGTATGTTTTATACGATGCTGGCAGTGATTGATTAAAATTTGACTGAACAAATTCTTCTACTGTTAGAATTTGTTCTTGACTCATGGGATGTATTCTTTGCTCCCAAGATACATCTAACAATGAGATATAGTTTTTTACTGTCTCAAACAACTGCTCTGGGAATTCCACTGGTAGTTTAGCAAATACTTTATTATGAAGTTGCATAGTTAAAGTACGCCCCCTTATTTGTTTTGCAAGTTTTACATGGGTCCCATCAGGTTCGTTTGTCTCA
>JAHHTO010000210.1 GCA_020024595.1 Schaedlerella sp. | reverse complement strand
CTGCGACCTCCTGGTCCCAAACCAGGCGCTCTAGCCAAGCTGAGCCACACCCCGTAAACTGTTTAATCGTGCGTCTCAACCCGTGACGCATTAGTTATTATATAATAAAGGTTTTTTAATGTCAACATTTATTTTCTATTTTTATAAACTTTTTTTGAATATATGCATATATCCAGCTGTTTTTCCTTATCAATCCTCATTCCAGATAGAACTGTCTGTATTCACAGGTTCCATCTTCGTCCATCTCCAGAATCATGTAGCTTCCCTTCCGTCCTTCCTGTCGCGGATAAGAAAGACTTCCCGGATTCAGTATCGTGATATCATCCTCTACATCCAAATATGGCCTGTGGGTATGCCCAAACATCACAATATCTGCTTTTCTCGCTCTTCCTTCTTCCTTGATCATCTCCGGATCAAGCGAGACATGATAATTATGTCCGTGTGTAATAAATACCCGTTTTTTACCAAGCAAAAACTCTTCTTCCCTGGGCAACTCAGAAAAGAAGTCATTATTTCCTTTTACAATATGCTTCTCACACTCCACCACAGCATCAATATACGTTTCGCTGCCTTCCACATCACCTAGGTGTATAAATACATCGATTCCCGCTGTCTCTTCCAGCACTCGGTCTAGGTTTCTGTGCTTTCCGTGAGTATCGCTTACAATTAACACCCTCATACTGATTCGTCTTCAACCTCATCTTTTTTATATTTTTCTTCAATAATTTTGCGCATGGCACGGAGTGCATTTCCTCTGTGACTAAGTGCATTCTTCTTCTCCGGATCCATCTCTGCCGTTGTACAGCCATATTCCGGTACATAAAAAATAGGATCATATCCAAATCCATTCTCTCCTGCAATCTCATGAGCAATCTGCCCTTCGATCGTTCCACGCACCGTTTCTACATTTCCATCCGGAAATACTGCCGCAATAGCGCACACAAATCGTGCCGTACGCTCCTCTTCAGGCACCCCTTCTAGCTTATCCAGAAAAATCCGATTTTTGATGTCATAGGAAGTATCCTCGCCTGCAAAACGGGAGGAATAAATTCCTGGCGCACCATCCAGATAATCAATCTCCAAGCCAGAATCATCCGCCAGAACAATATCATGTGGCAGTAATCGCGCAACAGCCCGCGCCTTGATTTCTGCATTTTCTTCAAAAGAAATGCCGTCTTCTACAATATCTGTGTCAATATGAAGCTCATTCATGGAATAAATCGGCATTCCTAAATCCTCTAAAATCATTCGAATTTCTGTCATTTTATTTTGATTTCCGGTAGCAAATACAATCCTCTTTTCCATCACACTTATCCTCTACTATACCATTCTTTATCCGGTGTATCCCTACATACTGCATTCTTATTTTTTGTTTCTATGTACGTTTCGGCGGCTTCGGTCCCATAAACTGATAAAAATATGTCTTGATCATTCCGTTATAAATCTTCCGGTTTTTATCTGCTTTCTTTCCAAAATACCGTTCTGCATCTTCATAACTGGTAATCATATACGCTGACCAGCTATCCAGTTTTTGATAACTCTCACCTAATTCCCGATAAAGCTTCGGCAATGCTGCCTTCTCTTCCAGTCGTTCTCCATACGGTGGATTTGTAATAATAAATCCATATTTCTTTGGATGCCTCAGTTCACTGACCGCGCGCTGCTGAAAATGGATCAAATGTGCAACTCCTGCATCTTCTGCATTCTTTCGTGCAGCCTTAATTACCTCTGGATCAATGTCATATCCCTGAATATCCACAACGATATCATCTTCAATCAGTTCCTGTGCTTCCTCTACTGTATCATACCACAGTTTTCTCGGAATCAGATTGGTCCATCCTTCCGCTGTAAACGAACGATTCATACCAGGTGCGATATTGGCAGCCATCATTGCCGCCTCGATTGGAAATGTTCCACTGCCACAAAACGGATCGACCAAGATGCGCTCCCTTCTCCACGGTGTCAGCATAATCAAAGCTGCTGCCAAGGTCTCTGTAATTGGTGCTTTTGCAGTCATCTGCCGATATCCACGCTTATGCAGAGAAACCCCTGATGTATCAATTCCGATTGTCACAACGTCTTTCATCAAAAAAACACGAACAGGATAAGAAGCTCCATCCTCATCAAACCACTCCTGATGGTACTTTGATTTCAAACGCTCCACCATTGCTTTCTTCATGATCGATTGAATATCTGATGGGCTGTACAATTTACTTTTCACCGAAGCAGCTTTTGTAACCCAGAATTTTCCGTCTGCCGGAATATACTCTTCCCAAGGCAGTGTCTTTGTCTTTTCAAATAATTCATCAAAAGTTACCGCCTTAAACTCCCCGACTTTTAAAAGAATCCTCTCCGCTGTCCGCAGAAAAATATTGGCCCGGCATATCGCCTCGGCATCTCCTAAAAATGTAACTCTACCATCTTCTACCTTGGAAATATCGTATCCCAAATCAAGAATTTCCCGTTTGAGTACAGACTCCAGTCCAAAGTGGCAGGGTGCAATTAATTCCATATATCTCATAATCTTTACCTCTTTAGATATCTTACTATAAATTAAAGGCAGAGTAAAGTTCAACTTTACCCCGCCCTTAACTTCTGTCCGGAACCGTACCAATAATTTTCTTCCTGTTTGTTAATAATTGTTTGACTCGTTAGATTCGTTCTTATCAGAACTATTGGCACTGTTTCTGCTTGCATTCTTGCTACTGTTCTTATTCAGAGATGTTGCGTTCTTCTTACAATTTCTGTTCTGTTCATCCGCATAAGATGAAAATGCATTTTTGTTTGTACTATTTGTATTCTTTGCCATGAGTATATCCCTCCTAAATTTTTGGTACATTCCTATTATCTCTGCTTTATCTACTTTTATACATTCAACTATCTACATCTTAGATCGTATCATAAGCGCATTCATCTAGTTCTATACTATCGTAAATAAACATTTTATTATTAAAAAGAAAATTTTTACAATAAATCCAAATTTTTTATATTTCTACTTGCATTTTCCAAACGGGTATATTATACTATTGCTTGTAGAAAGGTGATTTTCTACAACCCCTTATTAATTATTTATACTCCCCTCAAAAGACCGATGGCTCCCCCATCGGTCTTTTACTTTTTGTCACACAAGAACCTGTAATTACAGGTTCTTGCAACTGTTTTCCACTCTTCATCGCCATCGCCCCAGAATACGAATCACAATCATAACAATTATAACCGGAATCGCAAATATAGTAAGAATACGAATCACCCCACTGACAATCGCAATCACCAATAATATAACCATGACTATCGCCAGCACAAAAAGAAGTTTCTGCCACCATTTGTACTTTCCCGCCATATGTGCTTGTCCACCATTAAAATATCCCGTAGTTCTCGTCCACTGCTCTTCCCGAGACCCATATCCACTCTCGCCTGAATTCTCCTCTACATTCTTCCCTTGTTTCCCTGCAGCATCTGCTGTGATAATTGTTTTTGCCAGCAGACTCGGGTCACCGAGCATCTCAAGCACATCTTTTTCACTTTTCCCTTTTCTGATTTCTTCTATTATATATTCACTATAATAATTTATAT
>JAHHTO010000021.1 GCA_020024595.1 Schaedlerella sp. | reverse complement strand
TCTGACCTTATTTTTGCCAGAAATGATGCACCTTATTCTGTTTTTAAGAGAAAATATTTTTCTGTCTCAACTCTGTCCCTTCAAAAAAGAACTGCAAGATCTCTTCGTACGTTTTTCCCTCTTTTGCCATTGCATTTGCTGTCCACTGACTCATCCCCAACCCATGCCCATTTCCCGTTGTCGTTACTTTCAATTTTCCATTGCTATCCTGAAGGGAAAAGCAACCGGATGGCAAAGACAATGCATCCCGAAACTGGTCACCGGTACAAATCGTTTCTCCGATTCTCATTTCTTTCACATATCCTGCAGAATCATAAGAAAGAATTTCAAAATCTTCAAACTGATATCTCTTCTCTGACTGTTCTGCATCTACTGCCACAAGAAATGGCTGACACGCTGCCTGAACTTCCTGATACTCATATGATGCAATCTTCATCTCATCTTCTGCTTCCTTATCTAATGGACATCCTCGTGAAACAAGATAAGGATAGTCTGCGCCAGCAAACACTTCCTCTGCATTTCTTGTCATTCCGTTACTCGATTTATGAAAAGGTGTCCATGCATAGGTTTCTCCATAAAAAAGAACCTGATTTTCTGTATCACTTATCGCTGTTTCCAGACATTTACAATATTCTTCATATCCGTTTTTGTTCCATTTCTTTCCCAGTTCATCTGCACTTAAAAATCTCTCCGTAAACACAGGCTCTTTTCCCTCTTCTATCTGCTGATATAACTTGGTACGTGTAAGAACTGTCTGTGCTTTTACAAATTCTGGCTCACTGTTTTGGGGAATCTCCAACGCCAACACTCCTGCTAAATATTCTTCCCATGGAACTTCAACAATCGTTTTTTCATCGGTCTCTGCTTCGATACCATCTCGCATCACTTTGACATATATTTTTTTCTGCATATTCTCTTTTTGATCCGCTCCATGAAAAAAGATTGTCATAACATAAGGGAGCAGAAGCAAAATCGTCAGAAATGCACAAAAGGATTTCAACTTCTGCGATATTATTTTATGTTTTACAATACTATATTTCATAAAAAACCCTCCATATCCTAAGATATGAAGGGCTCTCATCAATTATTCATGCTCTGTTTCTTCCACATCCGTCTTATCTTTGCTCTCTTCCGGTACATCTGCCGGTATTTCAGGATGCACTTCCTGCTGTTCCTGTCCTGAATTTAGAAGTCCCCTCTGTGGTACAATCACTGGGCCCGGATTTTCCGGTGGCGTCTGAATAAACGGTATTTCCCCCTGTGGTTCCATTCCCGGATTGTACGGTTTCCGGCTCATGATCAAAAAGCAGATTGGTTCATATAACGGTACAATTCCCATCAAAACTGCATGCACAATGGACATATTTTTAGAAGTAAATTTTTCCAAAATCTGGTGGTTTACCAAAATATGAAGCACCTGATACACTGCGCCAAATGCGACAAGTATCAACACAAACAGCATCATCAAAATGATCAAAGAACCGATTGTTCCTATACCTGGCGTATAAGAATTCGAATCATAGCTAGCCATCGCAGAAAATGCACCAAATCCTACTACTCCAAATATCACAAGATACCATACCATGATCACTGCACCTTGAATGAACGGCAATACCAGAAGCCATACTCCCGGGTTCTGGATGACTTTCTTCTTTAGACGAATTCCCCCTCCAAGTTCGCCATGCAGATAAGTTCTTGCAAATGGAACGAACGCAAGCCACGGATAATCTGCACCTTGGCGTTTTGCGATTGTATACAGGCCGATTCCTTTCACAACATAGGAAACCAGTGCAAATAACCCCCATACGAGAAAGAATAGAAGATAAATCATCAATACTGTCGTAAATTCACTGCTCACTGAAGATGGAGAATCATACATATAGTTATAAGTTTCATGGTAACCCATAGAATACCTCCCATTTCTGACGACTCTTATTCCGTCACAACCTTTACTTTTTCTAGTTTCCAAATATCTTCCACATACTCTTCAATTGTACGATCAGAAGTGAACTTTCCGCAACAGGCAGTGTTGAGCATTGCCATTTTGGACCATCTCTGTCCATCCCTGTAAGCTTCTTCCACTTTCTTCTGCGCCTCTACATAAGGACGAAAATCTTTCAGAATAAAATACGTATCCGCTCTGTCTGTACACTGTGTATTTAACAGCGAGTTGTAAAGATTCTTATACATCTCATGATTGCCATGTGCATAAGTTCCATCCATCAACTGGTCGATCACACGTTTGAGCTCCCAGTCGTTAAAATAAATATCAACCGGATTATATCCTCCGTTGTTTTCATAATTGATTACTTCTTCTGAACTCAAGCCAAAGATAAATGCGTTCTCAGCTCCTACTTCTTCTACAATCTCTACATTTGCTCCGTCCATCGTTCCCAATGTCGGCGCTCCATTCAGCATGAACTTCATATTTCCGGTTCCAGATGCCTCTTTCGATGCGGTAGAAATCTGCTCGCTGACGTCAGCTGCCGCAAAAATCAATTCTGCATTAGATACACGGTAATCCTCAATAAATACTACTTTTAGCTTTCCATTAATGCTTCTGTCACTATTGATCACTTCTGCCACAGAATTAATCAGCTTGATCGTCTCTTTTGCTCTCATGTATCCTGCTGCCGCTTTTGCACCGAAGATAAATGTTCTCGGATAGAATGAGAGTTCCGGATGCTCTTTGATTTGATTATACAAATACATCACATGCAGAATATTCAAAAGCTGACGTTTATACTCATGAAGGCGCTTTACCTGTACATCAAAAATGGAACGTGGATCTACATCAATTCCGTTATGTTCTTTGATATATTTTGCCAGACGCACCTTGTTCTGATATTTAATCTGCATGAATTCTTTTCTTGCCTGCTCATCATTAATAAGCGGTTTCAATCTTTCAAGCTGAGAAAGATCGGTCTTCCATCCACTTCCAATATGTTCTGTAATCCACTGTGACAGAAGTGGATTCCCATGTGCAAGGAAACGTCTCTGCGTAATGCCGTTTGTCTTATTGTTAAATTTCTCCGGCATCATCTCATAGAAGTCATGAAGTTGTTCATTTTTCAAAATCTCTGTATGCAGACGGGCTACGCCATTGACAGAGAAGCCTGCGATGACTGCCATATTTGCCATACGTATCTGCCCATCCCACAGGATTGCCATCTTCCTCACTTTGTCCTCATTGCCCGGATATTTTGCACGAACTTCATCCACAAATCTTCTATCAATCTCTTGCACAATCTGATAAATACGTGGAAGCAGTCTTGAGAACAGGTCGATTGGCCATTTTTCCAATGCTTCTGCCATAATTGTATGGTTTGTATAAGCACACGTTTTGGTTGTTACCTCCCAAGCCTCTTCCCATGTCAGACCTTCCTGATCAATGAGCAGATGCATCAATTCCGGAACTGCCACCGTCGGATGTGTATCATTCATCTGAATCACGACCTTCTCATGCAGCTTCCTAATGTCCTTATGCTCACGTTTGTATTTTGCAAGGATTTCCTGCAAGCTTGCGGAGATAAAGAAATACTGCTGCTTCAGTCGAAGTTCCTTTCCGGCATAGTGGTTATCATTCGGATACAGCACTTCAACGATTGTCTTTGCCAGGTTTTCCTGCTCTACTGCCTTGTGGTAATCTCCGCGATCAAAAGAATCCAACTGGAAATCAGTAATTGCTTTGGCATCCCAGATACGCAATGTATTTACTACATGATTATTATATCCTACAATCGGCATATCGTACGGAATTGCCAGTACTGACTCAAAATCTTCCTGAACGAATTGATCTCTTCCTGTTGCTTCATCTCTTTCAAAGCGAACCTTTCCACCGAAACGTACTTCTTTTGCATATTCATCTCTGCGGATTTCAAACGGATTTCCATCCTTTAACCAATTATCCGGCATTTCTACTTGATAGCCATCACAGATTTTCTGTTTGAACATTCCATAATGATAACGGATCCCACAGCCATATGCCGGATAGTTCAAAGTTGCAAGTGAATCCAAGAAGCATGCTGCCAACCTTCCAAGTCCACCGTTTCCAAGAGCAGCATCCGGCTCCTGATCCTCGATGACATTTAAATCAAATCCAAGCTCATCCAACGCCTCTTTCACTCCATCATACACCATCATATTAATCAGGTTATTTCCCAGTGCACGCCCCATCAAAAACTCCATGGACATATAGTATACTGTTTTTGCACCGGCCTTCTTATATGCATCTTGTGTCGCCAGCCAGTCATCAATAATTGCTTCTTTTAAAGCGTAGGAAACCGCTTGAAAAATCTGTTGCTGACTTGCTTCTTCAACTTTTTTCCGGTACAGAGTCTTTACATTTTCCCTGACCAGTTTTTTAAATTCTTCTTTATCAAACGCTTTTCTTACTTCTATTTTATAATCCATTTTCTTACTTTCCTTCTTTCTGAACGCCAAGAGTAACTACCTCTCCATTCACCTTCCACGCTTTCACATATCCCGCCGGTTCTGCCTTTCTAACAGAATTTGCCAACACTTCCTTTCCAATGGTGTCTGCATACTTTTCAAAAATATTTTCTACCTTTTCACTTCCGTCATAAGTTACCACAATCTTATCCATTACTTCAAAGTTTGCTTCTTTTCTCATCGTCTGAATCTTGCTGATGATTTCTCTTACGAAACCTTCCTCCAACAGTTCTTCTGTCAGATTTGTATCAAGAACAACGGTGATTCCATTATCATTTTCGGATACAAAACCTTCTACCTGTGCCGTATCGATCAGCAAATCTTCTTTGAACAATTCCACTTCCTGACCATTCACATCCAGCTTCAGGGAACCAGTCTCGTTCAGTTCGTCCATTGCGGCATTTCCGTCAAGATGATCTAGTACCGTTTTGATTCCTCCTAACATTTTACCATATTTAGGTCCCACTGTCTTCAACTGTGGTTTGAAACTATATGAAGTGAAGTCACGCACATCTTCTGTAAATTTCACATTCTTTACATTCAGCTCATCGGCTACAATTTCCTGATAAAATTCCGGCAGTTCAAATCCAGCTTTCACAAACATCTGTCCGATCGGCTGACGATTCTTGATGTTGGAAGTATTTCGGCACGCACGTCCCATTACTACCAATTTCAGAACATTTTCCATATTTGCTTCCAGTTCGGTATCAATCCATGATTCATCTGCTTTTGGGTAATCACACAAATGAATACTCTCCGGAGCACCTGAATCGATACTGCACACCAGATTCTGGTAAATCTGCTCTGTCATAAACGGGATCATCGGCGCAGCCACCTTGGAAACCGTCACAAGTGCCGTATACAGTGTCATATATGCGTTGATCTTATCCTGCTCCATACCCTTTGCCCAGAAACGCTCACGACTTCTCCTTACATACCAGTTACTCATATCATCTACAAAATCCTGCAGTGCTCTTGCGCTCTCTGGAATGCGGTAATTTGCCAGATTCTCATCTACTGTTTGAATCAATGTATTCAGTTTGGACAGAAGCCACTTATCCATAACGGAAAGTTTCTCATATTCCAATGTATATTTTGTTGCGTCAAACTCATCAATATTCGCATAAAGAACAAAAAATGCATAGGTATTCCACAAAGTTCCCATGAACTTACGCTGTCCCTCTGTCACTGCTTTTCCATGGAAACGGTTCGGCAGCCACGGTGCACTGTTTACATAGAAATACCAGCGAATCGCATCCGCTCCGTAAGTAGTCAGCGCATCAAACGGATCTACTGCATTTCCCTTAGACTTACTCATCTTCTGCCCATTCTCATCTTGCACATGCCCAAGAACGATTACATTCTCATACGGTGCTTTATTAAACAGCAGAGTAGAGATTGCCAGCAGGGAATAGAACCATCCTCGTGTCTGATCCACCGCCTCTGAAATGAACTGAGCCGGAAACTGCTTCTCAAAAAGTTCCTTATTTTCAAACGGATAGTGATGCTGTGCAAACGGCATAGATCCACTGTCAAACCAGCAGTCGATTACTTCCGGTACACGATGCATCGTCTTGCCACACTTTGGACAACGGATGGTTACTTCATCGATATACGGACGGTGCAATTCAATGTTATCCGGACAGTTATCAGACATCGCTTTTAGTTCATCAATACTTCCGATTGAATGCTGATGTCCACATTCACATTCCCAGATATTCAGCGGTGTTCCCCAATAGCGATTACGGCTGATCCCCCAGTCCTGTACATTCTCCAACCAGTCGCCAAAACGTCCTTTTCCAATACTTTCCGGAATCCAGTTAATCTTATTGTTATTTGCAATCAAATCTTCTTTTACAGCTGTCATTTTAATGAACCATGACTCACGTGCATAGTAAATCAGAGGCGTATCACATCTCCAACAGTGCGGATAGCTATGTTCAAATTTTGGTGCATCGAAAAGCTGTGCTCTCGCATCCAGATCTTTTAAGACTTCCGGATCTGCCTTCTTAACAAATAAGCCTGCAAACGGAGTCTCCTCTGCCATATTCCCTTTCTCATCGACAAGCTGCACAAATGGAAGATCATATCTCCTTCCCACATTGGCATCATCTTCACCAAACGCAGGTGCAATATGAACCACTCCGGTACCATCTGTCAATGTAACATACGTATCACAGACTACATAGAAAGCCTTCTTATTCTGCCTTGCTGCTGCATCTGCCGCACACTGATAAAGAGGCTCATACTCTTTTCCTTCCAGTTCGATTCCTTTGTATGTCTTAAGAATCTCATATGCTTTTACATCTTCGTCTTCTTTTGCCAACTTGCCAAGCACGGTATCCAGAAGAGCAACTGCCATATAATAAGTATATCCATCAGCAGCTTTCACCTTTGCATAATCTTCATTCGGATTCACACAAAGTGCCAGGTTCGATGGCAGTGTCCACGGTGTCGTTGTCCATGCGAGAATATATGCATCTTCCTCTTTGACCTTAAATCTAACGATTGCAGAACGCTCTTTTACATCCTTATATCCCTGCGCTACTTCCTGCGCAGAAAGTGGAGTTCCACAACGTGGGCAGTATGGTACAATCTTAAATCCTTTATACAAAAGACCCTTATCCCAAATCTGTTTCAACGCCCACCATTCGGACTCAATGAAATCATTGTCATATGTGACATACGGCTTCTCCATATCAGCCCAGAAGCCGACTGTACTGGAGAAATTCTCCCACATGCCTTTGTATTTCCAGACACTCTCTTTACATTTATCAATAAATGGCTCCAGACCGTATTCTTCAATCTGTTCCTTTCCATCCAATCCCAAAAGTTTCTCAACTTCCAACTCTACCGGAAGACCATGTGTATCCCATCCAGCTTTTCTCGGTACTTCATATCCCTTCATTGTACGATAACGTGGAATCATATCCTTGATCACTCGTGTCAGAACGTGTCCGATATGTGGTTTTCCATTTGCAGTCGGAGGGCCGTCATAGAAGGTATACATCGGATTTCCCTCCCGCTCTTTCATGCTCTTCTGAAAAATGTCATTGTCAACCCAGAACTTCTCAACTTCCTTTTCACGTTCTACAAAGTTCATGTCCGTAGATACTTTTTTATACATATTGCCTCTTCCTTTCTAAAATGCTTGATTTTATTCCTTTAGATATCATAAGCTTTCCTATTGAACAAGATAAATACTCACTGTCAACACAAAAACCCTCCGTCCTGTAACAGGACGAAGGGTTGAAACTCCGCTTATACCACCTTTTACAACATACTCTGGCAACTCCTGCCTTCTATATGCATTCCGTTAACGGCGGAACTCCGTCAGTTCCTACTTCTTGCGGTTCGGAAACTACAGCTCAGAAGTGATATTCAAGTATAATCTACTTGTACCGGACTCACACCCACTCCGGTTCGCTGTGCCTTTCTTTTATACTCTACTGTCTTCGTCATTGCCTTTTCATTCTTCTTTATATGGGTGTAATTATAAAGAAAAACCTCCCAAAAGTCAAGTAAAAAGCACTGCAAACTCTCTGCAGTGCTTCTTCCACTTTATTTTATATTCTTCAATTTTACCAATCTGTATAAATATCAATCGTTCCACTGGCACAACCAGAGTCATACACCATTCCGGTTCCGAGAGAAGTCTCTACGATCGTTCCTTTCGGATAATCACTGCTCGCTACACAAATATATCCGCTTGCATCGCGGATCGTACCGTCCGATGCTACATGACGTCCCGGAATACTCAAACCATGTCCCGGAAGTACTCGCTGTGAATAATAGGTTTCTCGATGTCCATTGAAATACACAACACCAACAAACGGATTCAACTGTCCTGGTGCTGAAGGATAGGTATATCCACCTCCGGTAAAATCTTGTCCTGAATCATTGTTATTCATGCCGTTTCCTGCACCATTATCAGAATTGTCAGTATTGCCGGAGTTGTCAGGCGTGCTTACGTTGTTATTGTTAACCGGCAGATTCGGCTGTACAGAGTCCTTTGCTGCCTGTTCCACTTTCATCTGAGTAATGGCATTTTGTATCGTTGCCAAGTCCGTTGAAGTCTCCGCCGCTTTCACATTCAGTTCTTCGCGCTTTACATTCAATTCATTTTCCAAATTCTCATAAGACTTCTGCTGTTCTCTCTGATATGCTTCTTCATCTTCAATCGTACAACGTAACTCCTTTAATTCAGTAAACATATTTCTATCATACTCGCTCAATGTCTGAACAAAATGAACTTTATTGACAAAATCTGCGAGACTTTGTGCTGAGAAAATCATTCCCAAAAGATTCTCTCCCTGATTCTCATAAATATACTGAATACGGACTTTCATATCTGCATAGTGAGCATCTTCGTTATTCTTTGCAATTTGCAGCTGTTCCTGTAATCTGATAATATCATTATTGACAGCTTCCATCTCTACTTCATTTTTGGCAATCTGCTCTCCAATTTTAAGAAGTTCTCCATTAATACTGCTCAACTCACCTTGCAGTTCAGATGACTGATTTTGCATACGATCTATATCATCTGCATAAACAGTCAAAACGGGACAAAGAAAACTAAATACGCACACCCAGGCTGCTATCTTCTGTAACCATCGATTTCGTTTTGTTTTCATAATATCTTTTCTTCCTTAAAGCTATTTTTAGAAATAAACGTTTATATTTATTCCCATATTTTTGGAGTATCGTTTACATATTACTATTTTTTTCTTTGCTTGTCAAACAGTAAAGGGAGACCGCCTCTTATTTTGCTATTTCTTCCGCTTTTTCTGGCGCCTTCTACGTTGCCAAAAGTATAGAACCAGAACCAATACTATCACTGCAGATGCAATCGATACAATCATCTTTACCGGGTCTTTCCTTTCTGTATTCATTTCGGTTTCTTTCTCTGCTCCTGTTTTTCTGCTATTCTTTCTCTCCACGTCTTTTCTCAACCTTACATCAGCACTTCCTGCAATCTGTCCTTTATATGTGTAAATAACCTTTCCATCTCCAGCGCCTTCTGAAATGATTTCTTTCTCTAGCTGTGAAAACTCCACTCCTTGAGGAAGTACTACATAAGCATTCTCATCCTTAAAGCCCAAAATCTCTTTGGAGTCTTCCAAATCCACCACCGGAATTCTTGAGAAGTTGGAAAATACATAATCCATCATAGCCCTGGTATCCGTATATGCATCTACTCCGTAATCATAGAGTACAACTGCCGCAAGCTGCATTGTTCCATTGTCTGCCATTGTTACAAGTGTTGTACCGGACTGGTCTGTATATCCGGTTTTTCCCCCGGTACAATATTCATAATAATAGTAGTTCTCTTCCCACATCATCTTATGGTTTTGCTGAAATACCCGCTCTTCTGCTACCAAATTCGTTGGCGGAATCCGATATTCCAACGTGTTCATAATATTGCGAAACTCCTCTTCCTGATACACTGCAGACGCAATCAATGCCATATCATGGGCTGTCGTATAATGTCTATCATTATGAAGCCCATTCGGATTGACCCAATTAGATCCTGTACATCCCAGTTCCTTTGCCCGATTGTTCATCTGCGTAATAAAAGTATCATACCCACCATTTAAGCGGTTAATTCCGGTACTCTCTGCTACCGCATATGACACTTCGTTTGCCGATGCCAACAAGACCGCATGAAGCGCGTCCTCCATACTGATCTCCTCCCCAGGATGCATTCCTATTTGTGCATCATCCCAATTCAAAATGTCCACACTTGCCTGTGAAAATGTTACTTTATCTGTCAATTCTGCATTCTCCAGTGCCACCAGTGTTGTCAAAAGCTTCGTGATACTTGCCGGATAGTGCTGCTCATCCGGCCTTTTTGCATAAAGAATTGCACCACTTCCCATATCCATCACAACAGCTGCGTGTGCGTACACTTCCGGTCCTTGAGGCCAGCCTTCCAGACCATTCGTATCCACCGGAATTTCCAATGATTCCTTTTTCTCTGCTTCTAATTTTGCTTTTTCTTCCTCCGCAATCTGTTCTGCGGTTTTTCCCTCATTGGGATCAACTGTGCCTTGTTCGATATTGACTTCCTCCTCTGCCAATGTAACCTGTATCGGCTGCAGTGCCAGTGATATAAATACGAGCAGTCCGACTAGCAATTTGTTTAATTTCATTTATCTGGTAATCCTTTCTTCTATGAATTAATTATTTCTACTAATTTTATCATGTACAAGTTTGGAATACCATATCCATAATAACCGAATATGCAGATTCTAAAAATACATTGGCAGTCATCTATCTAAAATGTATCTTATATATAAGATTAAACAAAGGCTTTCCACCATTTACTTCCAATCCTCCTTTCTGCCCAGCAGATGGCTTATATAGCCATGCAACGAAGCAATACTTTGAATGATTTGGAAAAACAAAAGGAAACAGATAAAACCAAAAATATTATTTTCAAACGGAATTTTTAGTTTTTTCTGGTAAAGATATATACTAAGAAAAAGAAGAATACAAACAGCTAACGTGAAAAGAGTAAGAAACCCAACAAAGTAAAAACGGCCGTACAATGCAAGGACAACTCCCGGAATGAAACCAAATACGAATGCAAGATCAAGATAAATAACTGAAAGATTTACGAACGTAAAATATCGAGAAAAAACGCTTCCCTGTTTCCAAGGTGGAACAGACTTCAGCCCCTCGATCATTCCGATCGACCAACGTTTTCGCTGATTATATAAACTCTTTATCGTTTCCGGAACGGTTGTATACCCTACTGCCCTGGGCTCATAGGTCGATGAAAGTCTTTGTTGGAGAATTTGATAGGTTAATACAATATCTTCTCCTAACATATCCGACCAACCGCCAATTTTGCGAACTGCCTGCGTCTGATATGCACTGAAAGCACCTTGTGCCACCAGAGTAGATTGATAACTCCCTTGAAACCGCTTAATAGCAGCAATACTGATTAGATAATCATAATTTTGCATCTTAGCAGCCAGGGAAGCTTTTGGGTTCTGAACAAACAAATTCCCTGCAACACATGCACTTTTACAAGATACAATGTGATTCATGATTCTTTGCACAGCTTGCTTTTCTAAATAGGTATCCGCATCAACAGTAATAAAATAAGGAGTACACACTCTCTCCAGACCAGAATTCAAAGCATAAGCCTTCCCTTGTTGCGCACAATAAACATATTCCACCGAACGATTCTCCAAAGCTGCTGCTTGTAGATTTAGAATCTCTTGCTTAGTGCCATCCGTCGATGCGTTGTCTACAACTAGCAGATGGATATGTCCATTGTATTGTTGGTCTAAAATGGCGCGAATTGATCGAGCGATCGTCTGCTCTTCATTGCGTGCGCACATAACAATGGTGGTATCTTCTAAACTGTTAGGATACTGTTTTAATCTCCAATACAGTAGATTGGAAAAGAACATGGTACTCATTAAAAATCCGGGCAGCAATGCAATACCGATGATCACCCACCCGACATAGATCCCCGGCAAAAAACGGGAAACTTCCTGAAACCAACCAATAGAGAAAAATAAAGAAATGCCAAGCCACAAAGCACCAAAAGAAACAGAACAGATAAATTTTATTTTCATGAAGAAATCACCTCTTTTCCAATATATGTTCCTACTGAAAAAGAGGTGATTTCATTCAATCTTAGACTTTACAAATATATCGTTTTTCTTACAAATCTCTCATACATTTTTTAGCTTGTAGTTTAACTATTCAAATATTATAGATTCTGCGTAAAGAATGTTTGCAATTCGTCATATGCTTCATTTTCATCATTGCCTTCTATAATAATAGTAACTTCCTGTCCCTGCTTCGCACCTAAGCTCATAACGCCAAGTATTTTTTTTGCATCAATCTTCTTCTCATCTTTCTGTATAAAAATATCAGATGTATAACAAGATGCTTTTTTTACCAATAGCCCTGCTGGTCTAGCATGAATCCCCTCAGAATCTGTTACTACGTATGTAAATTTTTTCATATTTTATATGATTCCTTTCTTATATTTTTCTTTAACATTTAGTAAAGTACATGGAAATCCCTTGACCACCGCCAATACACATGCTAATCATTGCATCTTTCTTATCAGACCGCATCAATTCATACATGACTTTTACAGTCAACATTGCTCCTGTAGCTCCAATTGGGTGTCCAATAGAGATTCCTCCTCCATAAATATTAACTTTCTCAGAGTCCAATCCCAAATCACGACTCACCGCATATGCCTGACTTGCAAATGCTTCATTAATTTCAAACATGTCAATGGATTTTAAATCCAATCCTAATTTATTTGCAAGCTTTTCACTGGAAAATTTCGGTGAATATCCCATCAATTCTGCATCAAATCCTGCAATCGCATACCCTTCGATCTTCATCTTAGGTATGACACCCAACTCTTCTGCTTTTTCTTTTGACATTACCACAACTGCCGCTGCACCATCATTCAGACTTGATGAGTTCGCAGCAGTTACCGTTCCATCTTTTACAAAACACGGACGAAGTTTTGCTAGTTTTTCCATACTTTGTCCCTCTCTTGGACCCTCATCCGTATCAAAGATTGTAACATTGCCTTTTCTATCTTTTAACTCAACAGGAAGAATTTCATCTTTAAATTTTCCATCTTTGATTGCCTGACACGCTCTTTGATGACTACGTACTGCAAACGCATCTTGTTCTTCCCTTGTAACATGATATTTTGCTGCAACATTTTCTGCTGTTACGCCATTATGGTTTCCGTCCAAAGGCCATGTTAAAATATCTATTACGCCATCTTCAAACGTCTTATGTCCCATTCTAGCTCCCCAGCGAGCATCATTCACATAATACGGAAGTCTTGAAATATTTTCTGTTCCACCTGCAACAACAACTTCTGCCTGTCCTGTCTGAATTTCCATCACAGCTTCTACAAGAGCTTGAAGTCCTGAACCGCACTGACGATTTACCGAATATGCTGTTGTTTCCTTTGGCATACCTGCTTTTAAACTGACTGCCCTTGCAATAAATCCATTTTCAGCCACTTCTCCGACCTGCCCAATCACAACTTCATCCACAACTGAAGGATCAATACCTGCACGCTTTACTGCTTCTTTTACGACCATTGCTCCCATATCAATCGCTGATATATCTTTTAAACTTCCACCATAACTTCCCACGGGAAGTCTTACTCCACTTACCATTACTACTTCTTTCATTTTTATTTTCTCCTTTTCCATTTCGTTTTTTAAAAATTAGAGCCTATTTTATTTCCTTTTGCATCATACTTATAAAAACCTTGTCCTGACTTTTTCCCAAGCATACCTGCTTTCACCATAGTTTCTAATAGTGGACAAGGGCGGTATTTACTATCATGAAATCCATTGTACAATCCTGTCATGGTTGCCAGCATTGTATCAATTCCCACAAAATCTGTTAATTCTATCGGTCCCATTGGATGATTACAGCCCAACTTCATAGCATTATCTACATCCTCTGGTTTACTACCTTCCATCACCATATATGCTGCTTCATTCTGCATCGGAACTAAAATTCTATTCACCATAAATCCAGGAAATTCTGGTGCATCAACCGTTGTTTTCCCTATTGTCTTTGCGTATTCTTTTACAATATGGTAAGTCTCATCGGATGTAACGAGACCGCGAACCAGCTCAAGAAGCTTCATGACCGGTGCCGGGTAAAAGAAATGCGCTCCCATTATCTTGTCTGGTCGATTTGTTACAGATGCGATTTCTGAAATACTTAATCCGGAAGTATTAGATACAATCACTGTTTCTGAGTCAGCAATGTCATCTAGTTTTTTAAAAATATCTTTTTTTATCTCAATTTTTTCTGGAACTGCCTCAATCACTAAAAAAGCATCTTTCGCATCTTCTAAATTTTTACTATATGAATTATGACTTAAAATTTTTCTTTTTTCCTCTTCGGTTAAAGATCCTTTTTCAACTTTTCTGCTAAACAATTTTTCTACCGTTGCTTTTGCTTTTTCAATTGCGTCTTCAAACGTATCCACATTTACAACATCGTACCCTGCTTTTGCACAAGCTTGCGCAATCCCATTTCCCATTAATCCGGCACCAATAACTGCTATTTTATTTTTGTTCATTTTTTTACTCCTTTTTATTCTTTTCTTAAACTACTTTTCCTTTAATTGAAGTCCAAATGGTCCTTCCTGCTGAAACAACCTCTCATCCATCAACTTCAAACTTTCACTTATTATCGGTTTAAACTCCATTTTTTCAAGCACTTGTGTCTGAAGATCAATTCCTGGAGCAATCTCTATTAACTTTACGCCTTCTTTACAAAGTTCAAAGACGGCTCGTTCCGTCACAATCATAACTTCTTGTCCTTTTTCTCTCGCCATTGGACCATTGAATGAGAGTTGCGCAACCTTCTTTACCATCTTTTGGATTTTTCCTTCTTTAAGAATTGTTAATTTCCCATCTTTAAATTCATATTCGGCACCACTTGCTGTAAATGTTCCTAAAAAAACGATTTTCTTGGCATTTTGGGTGATATCAATGAATCCCCCGGCTCCGGTGCATCTAGCTCCCATCTTAGTAGAATTAACGCTACCATCTTCACCTAATTCTCCAAGACCCATATAAGTAATATCAACACCTGCCCCATTATAATAATCCATCTGTTCATGATGGGTAATCATTGCTGTAAGATTTTGTCCTATTCCGAAATCTATCCCGCCTGCCTGTACGCCACCATAAATTCCTGATTCCACGGTAATCATAATGTCATCTGAAACTTTTTCTTCATTACATACTTTTCCTATCATATCATTTGGAATTCCTGTTCCCAGGTTAATCACAGCGCCTTTATACAGTTCCTGGGCACCACGCCTTGCAATAAATTTTCTTTCATTAAATGGTGCCGCTGCAATATCATGAACCGGTACACGGATCTGTCCGCAATAGGATGCATCAAAATACCAAGATGAAGTCTGCCTATGATCCTCCAGTGGATTTTCACACACAACAATATCATCAATAAACACACCCGGTACCGTAACTTCTTTGGGGTTGATCGTACCTGACTGGACTACCCGCTTTACCTGTGCAATGACTCTTCCGCCATAACGTTTTGCTGCCAAAACAGCTGGCAAAACTTCCAATTTCATTGCTTCTTCTGTTGTCGTCAAATTCCCCATTTCATCACAAATCGTACCTCTTATCAGTACAGTATCCAATGGTATTTGTTTGTAAAACAAATATTTCTCATTGTCATACTCTATTAGATCCACAATATCTGGTAATACTTTTGTGCGTTCATTCATCTTGCCACCTTCCACACGAGGATCAATGAATGTGCCTAATCCAACTTTTGACATTTTCCCTGGCAATCCACATGCCATACTTCTATACAACTGCGCAATCTGTCCCTGTGGTAAGCAGTACGCCTCTACCTGATTTTCTGCTATCATTTGCATCCATCTTGGCTGAAGTCCCCAGTGAGATCCTATGATCCGCTTTACCATTCCCTCATGTGCAAGGTGTTGTATTCCATCTTTTCGATCACTTTGCCCGCACGAATGTACTAATGTAAGATTGGAAGGATGTCCCTGTTCATTAAATCGCTTTTCCAACTCTTTTAGTATGGATTCACTCGCACTTACCAGCGTCATTCCTATGGTACATAAGGTAGAGCCATCCTTGATTTTTTGAGCTGCCTCCTGAGCTGTTATAAAATTTCCTTTTAACATATATATCCTCCTATTTAAAAAGTGATTTTATATATCTCTTATCCGTCTTCATACCTGGAGTTTTAGGTATCGTATCCAAAAACAGAATTTTTTCCGGAATCTTAAATCTAGCCATCTTTTTTTGCAAAGCATCTTTTATATATTTTTCCGTAACAGATGTTCCTTTCTTCAACTTTATAACCGCAACCGCAACTTCACCATATTTTTCACTTGGTATTCCTACTACTGCTGCATCGTCTACCTCAGGTAAACTTACCAATTCATCTTCTACATCTGTACACCAAATTTTTTCTCCACCACGATTGATCATATCCTTTTTGCGATCAACAAAAAAAACATAATCTTCCTCGTTCACATACCCCATGTCTCCAGTATCTAGCCAACCATCCTCTTTAAATAAAGAAGAATTCATTTTATAATAATATTCTACTACGTTCGCCCCCCGAATATATACAGATCCAACTTCTCCTTTTTTTAATTCATTCCCGTTCTCATCTACAACTTTTAAATCTAGTCCCGGAATTGGCTTTCCTGCAGAAGATGGATAGCTACTCATTGAAGTGTCCGTTGGAAATAATGTACCCGGACTGGCTGTTTCTGTCATTCCAAATACAGTACGTATCTCTGTACTTGGGAGCCAACGATGCAGGCATTTTATTTTTTCTATTGGCATATAACTACTTCCACATAATATCATCCGTAATGATGATAAATTTACGTATTCTGATTGATATTCCAGCAAGATATTGAATACCGTAGGTGATCCATGCATAAAAGTAATATGATTCTTCTGAATACATTCCAATATTCGTTTTGCGTCATACCTCTTATGCAGATATACCAATCCACCTGCATATACAAACACTCCCAATAATGCAATCAATCCCGTTACATGATAAATTGGTACCGGAATTATTGTAGTATCTAGGGATGAAATATTGCACAATCTCTGATAAACCATTGTTGCATGTACCACATTGTAGTTTTTCATAACAACACCTTTACTTGTAGAGGTCGTTCCAGATGTAAACATCAAAATCATCTCATCATCCAGCCTGCCTACTGAACCACCTCTATCTCCTTTGGGCATTTGAACATGTCTGAATCCATACCCATTTTCTTCGTCAATGGAATATGTAATTGGAAACTTTACCTGATACGAATCCACCCATGATTGAAATTCTTCATCAGCAACCAAATAATTTAAATCTGCCTTTTCTATCAATGAATGAATTTCATTTTCTCTGTATTTACTAGGGAATGGCACTGCAACTGCTCCAATTTTACAAGTGGCATAAAATATGACGCAAAACTCAACACTATTATGCAAAAGTATTCCTACATGATCCGCTTTTTTGATTCCCTTTTCTTTTAAAAACTCTGCAAAGTCATCGACCATTTCTATAAAAGATGTATATGTATATTCACGATTCCAATTATCGTAAAAAGCAATTTCTTCTGGATAATTTAAAACTGTGTTTTCTAAAATTTCGTAATAATTATTTTTCATATCCATAAAAGTAAATACATCTCTGCCGGATATCTTTCTTACTTCCATGTTCTTCGTCAAACTTTTATTCCATGCATTCTTTCCTTGTATCATCAAAACACCCCCACTTCTTCTAATCTTTTCCAACAACATTTTACATAGAAGTTAAAATTGGTATAAAATCTTATCCTAAGTTTTATACCAATTTTTATTTTAGAGAATTACATGTATCTTTCCATCTCTATTGATTCATCTGCAATTTGATGATACAGTTCATCGATTTTTTGATTTGATAAAATTTTAGGATACACTTTCATATCTTTTTTAATCAACTCAATTATTTCATTTCTCTTTGCAATCTGAATTTCTTGATCCTTTATTCCATCCAAAACCAACTCTGCTTTTTCTGGAAAAACAACCATCGATTTTAATCGTACACCGGCATCCCCTATTCTCTGTGCCATACGTTTTGCAAAAAATTGACTTTCATCCATAGGATTCTTAAATATATACTCATGCATTTTCTCATTTGAGTTTTTCACTTTTTCCATATATATTTGCTTCATGTCTCCATGCTGCTTCAATATAATTTTGCCACTTTGATTTTTTATGTTAAGTATATAAATCCCTGTTGATAATATGATCAGTACATATGCCTGTGGTATTTTCTCATTTTTCGACTGAGCAATTTGATAAAAAATTCTATGTTTTCCTAACTCATTGTTCAAATAATAGCTTTCTGACAATTTA
This sequence comes from Schaedlerella sp., assembly GCA_020024595.1. GTDB lineage: Bacteria > Bacillota > Clostridia > Lachnospirales > Lachnospiraceae > Schaedlerella. The sequence goes on along the minus strand of JAHHTO010000021.1, from coordinate 5,201 downwards.
ACAAGATTTTTCTTACGAAACGCATATTCAAAATACCCCGAATATATTTCTTTATATACACTTCTCCGGAATTGATGGTATTGATATCCCATCTTTATCATCCAATACCCACCCGCTACTAATACAATTCCTGTTAAAACCTCATTCCAAACTGTCATATTCATCTCCTGCTTTTAATCAAATTCAACTGTACTGCTTTTTGTAAAAGAATAACGACCACTTGAGCCGATCATTCGCATATACGATTTAATAAAATCTTTCATAGCATTTTGAACTGCAATACACAAGTCCATATAGTCAATTGCTGAATTTTGTTTCAGAACTTCTATCGTTGTTTTTGTCGCATGGCGCATTAAATCTGTACACACATTAATTTTATTGATTCCACAAGAAACAGCTTTTTTAATGTTTTCCTCACCGGCACCGCCTCCTCCATGTAATACTAACGGCATATCCAAAGCTTCTTTCAGTTCTTTTAATCGATCAAAGTCAAGTTTTGGAATCATTCCTTTTGGATATGCACCATGAGCCGTACCAATTGCAACCGCCAGACAATCACAATTTGTTCTTTTTACAAACTCCTTTGCCTGCTCTACATTCGTATACAAATCAACCTTATTATCATCAGACTGGGAAGCTAGCCCCACATGTCCTAGTTCTGCCTCACATGATAATCCCATTCCGTGTGCCAAACTTGCTACTTGCTGAGTTCTTCTTACATTTTCCTCAAATTCACAACTCGAAGAATCTATCATAACACTTGAAAATCCATATCTCATTGCATCTGTTATATCTTCAAAAGAGGCTCCATGATCAAGATTAAATGCCACAGGAACTGAAACTTTTTCTGCCATTCCCTTTATCATTGGTGCCAAGATATCCCCATGTCCATGTGCTTTCATCTGACGTGGAGAAATATTAATGATAACCGGAGAACTTTCTTCCTCCGCTGATTGAATAATTGCTTTTGCCTGCTCCATATTAACGCAATTTATAGCCATAACTGCATAATTATTCTTATGCGCATGTAGAAGCATATCTTTCATTGATACATACATCTTATATTTTCTCTCCTCTTTTTATGAAATGTCTATGTAAATACCTGATTACTTGTTTCTATCATTCATTAAATCAATGGATTATCCATTTCTTCCTCTTCTTCCCCAGCAACCAACGGTCTCTTGAGGATTGAATAAATAAGGCCTGTAATGCATCCACCTAATAACCATAAGCCAATAAACACTAGTGGATTTGAAGTCATAGCTACTGAAAATATTCCTCCGTGTACTGCCGGTGATTCCAATCCATACAGCATACAAAGTCCTCCTGTAATCGCACCACCTACACAAATTGAAAACGTCAGACGAATCGGGTCTTTCAGCTGGAATGGGATTACACCTTCCTGAACATAACAACAAGAAAGAACTACGAGAGATAATGCCTGTTCTTTTTCACTCTTAGTAAATTTGTTTCGGCTCCATGGAAGCACTGTTGATATAGCAATTCCAAGAGGAGATGTCATACCTGAACACATTTTTGCAGATGTTGGAATAAAAAATCCATCTGCATTTAAACCATTTACAAATAATGCAGCAGTCTTATTTATTGGACCTCCATTATCAAATGCAATCATAGCACCAATTACTGCACCTAAAAGAAATCTTGAGCCCGCACTAAGCGCAGTCAGCCATGCTGTTAAAATACCCATGATCCAAGCAATTGGAACACCTATCACATACCACATTAATAGACCAACAACGAGTGTCGTAATTACAGGAATAAACATAATTGGCATGACACCTTGTAATGCTTTCGGAACTTTGATTTTTTTCATTTGAAGCACAAACCAGCCTGCGATCAACGCACCGACCAATCCACCTACAAATCCTGTTTTCATTAATCCTGCCAACACACCCATCGCATACCCTGGAGCGATACCTGGTTTATCTGCAATTGCATAAGCTATAAATGCCGACAAGCACGGAACTGCGAATGAAAACAAGATATTACCAATGGTATAGATCACCTGCGCTAATGTTTGCATCTCTTCTGCGTTCGCACCGATATTATATCCTCCCATCATTTTGGCGATCGCCGTAATAATACCACCACCTACGATTACCGGAATCATATATGAAATTCCTGTCATAATCGAATCTTTAATGATTGTCCCAATACTTACTTGTTTTTTTCTTTTAATCTCTGCCATAATTATTCTAATGCCTCCATTAATTCATCAATTACTGCATCCGCATTTTTAATTGGTTCTTTCACTTTAAAACTCATCGTCGGAACATCTTTAAACCGACTGGAATTTTTGATTTTTACGTCACTTGCAATAATACATGCATCACAGCGTTTTAAATCTTCTGCTGTAATCTCATCCTCCACACCTTGTGCACCCTGTGTTTCAACTTTAATCTCAATTCCTCGTTTTTCTGCTGCCTTCTTAAGACTTGCTGCTGCCATATAAGTGTGTGCAATACCGATAGGGCAACTACATACTGCTACTAAATACATGTTCCATTCCTCCTTTTTATTTTTTGAATATCCTCATAATCTGATCTACATCAGTAGCATCCTTTAATTTTTCCCGAAAATCATCATCCATCAGTCTAACTGCTAAATCAGACAACATTTTCAAATGAACGTTTTCAGCTGAATTTGGAGCTGCCAGCATAATAATATAATCAACCGGTTCACCATCCAAAGATCCCCATTCTACAGAATGTTTTAGTTTTACCAGTGTAAATGCTGCCTCTTTCACACAATCACTTTTACAATGTGGAATCGCAATCCCATTTCCCATTCCTGTTTCATTCTCTATTTCTCTGTCATTTACACCTTTTAAGTATTCTTCATAATCGCTCACTTTGTCAGCCTTATACATCATTCGACAAATTTTACGAATTGCTTCCTCCTTGTTATCTGCATCTAATTCAAATGCAATCAATCTTTTATCTATCATCTCTAATAAATTCATATCCGTATTCCCTTTCAAATTCTATTTTATTACTTCTGTATATTTCTGAGCCTTTATGATCGATTCAACTGTTTTACTGTCTTTCGTTAGTTCAAACACATCATTAAAGATTTCTTTAATATAAGCTTTTGATGTAGCATCCAGCGATAACATAAAAACAATTTGAACTCTTTCATCTCCCCAATCAATTGGCTTCTTTAGTGTCATAATACCTATCCCCTGTTTTTTAATATGTCCTTCATGTGCATGTGGAACTGCTATTAGATTTCCTATCGCTGTTTCTGATAGTTTTTCTCTCTCAAACACAGAGTCTATAAATTCTTGATCGGTATAACCTTCACTGACCATTCTAGATCCAAGAAGATTTATAACTTCCTCTCTTGTTTTTAAATCACATCTTAAAATTGAAATCTCACTATGAAAAAATTTTTTTAAATTTTCATATTTTTTTTGACTAATCAATTTGTTCTCTTTTCGATTCAATAAAAATCTTTGAATTTTTTTTATATCGTTTTCTCTTAAAACAGGAGAAATCTGAATCACTGCAATGTTATCTAACTCTATAGGTACTGTTGCTATCACAAAATCCTGATCTTCCGCTTTAATCTGCGATAATCTCGTTACTGAGAGCGTCTGTTTTATTTCCAAATTAGGAAAGTAGCTCGCTAGTTTTACTCTTATAAACTGAGATGTCCCAAGTCCTGTTGTACAAACTATTGTCACGGATACTTTTTCGTGATGTTTTTGCTTCATACGCTCCATAGAAGTTCCTATATGAAAAGCAATAAATCCAATCTCATCTTCTGTAGGCTCAAACATATACAATGCTGAAAATTTTGCCATAAAATACGAAGCGACTTCATATTCATAAAATAATTCTTTTTTTATTGTTTTTATGATAGGATTATATGTATATAATTGACTGTTCACTCTGAGAATTAAGCATTCCAAATGATCCACCAAAGCTCCTATTAGTTCATCGTCCTCTTCTAAATTCAAATAGAACTTTCTATCACATTTCATAATAAGTGATACGATCGAATCGAACATTTTTGGATTTCTTTGTCTTTTTTCCATCATTGAATTTTCTTGTTTCATGGGAATTTGAAATCTTAACCCGTTCATACATATCTTTAAATAAATATCTTCTTCATCTGGAATTTCCAGATCTAGCATTTCTACCAAACAATTCTTTAGATATATAAGAACAAAATTCATTCTTCTATGATCGTTTTGAATCATTGAATCATTTGAATTACTTACTTTTCCCTGGCTTATTCTCTTAATCATAACTGCTAATGCAATTAACAATTCTTCTATCGATGTATCTGTTAATACAAACTGAAATCGTCTCTCTACCTGGTAGATCACTTTTCTTAATTGATTAAAATCGATATTGATAAAATATTGCTGGATATTCTGTACATTAACTTCCTTCTTTCCATCTATCCTCTTTAGCGCTTCTATCAGCGCCGACCGTATCTGGCTTTCGCCTCCTTCAACTTTTATGCCATACTTTACTTTTTTAACAAATTTAATGTTGAACTGATTCCAAAATTGATCTAACTCACTCAAATCATTCCATACGGTCGCCTTACTTACGAAGTATTTTCCTGCTAAAACCTCCATTGAAGTGTATTCATTTTGAAGCAGCAACTCCACTGCCAAATGATATTTTCTGATTTCAGGTGATAAATAGGAGTCATCCTCATCATTTACAATTTCTTTTAAATATCTTTCTGCCTGCTGATTGTCATATTCAATCCAGACACCTACCCCTTGTTTGCTGTTAATTCTACAACCTTGGCTTTTTACCTCTTCATTAATCTTTTTTATATCAGCTTTGATCGTCCTAGAACTAACTTTTAACATGGCTGCAATTTGCGTGGTAGTTAACTTATCTTCATGATCCATGAGTAACATTAAAATTTTCTTTTCTCTTGTAAAAAGCATATCGGAACTTTCACCTTTCTTTATTCCCTTGCCATCTGGGTACATTATACGCATAAAATCTTTGCATCTTCAAATCAGATTATTTCATCATCTCACCTATACTTAGTGCAATTATCTATCGCCTGTTCGTACGGAACTTGATTTCTGTCCTTTACGTTTCTTTCAATCTGACCAATACCTGCATTTTATCATATTTTCATATTGCACGACTTGGATTCGTTAGTGCTTTCCTTGATTATGCATAAATCATTTCACTATTCTGGTG
>JAHHTO010000209.1 GCA_020024595.1 Schaedlerella sp. | reverse complement strand
GAAAGAAACTCATGTAGAAAAGAAGAATCCATACTATGAACTTCTGGAAAATGAGCAAGTTGTGAATAACATTTTTGAGGAGTTTGGATTGTCACCAATGGATGCTTACATTGTCAATGGCCATGTCCCGGTAAAACGAAAAAACGGAGAAAGTCCGGTGAAATGCGGAGGAAAAGTACTTGTCATAGATGGTGGTTTTTCCAAAGCGTATCAGAAAGAAACCGGGATTGCGGGATATACGCTTGTTTATAATTCATATGGTCTTCGTTTGGTTGCCCATGAACCATTTGAGTCTACAGAGGCTGCAATCGAAAAAGGAAGTGACATTCATTCTGAGACAACCGTGATCAAAAGGGTGCTGGATCGAAGACTGGTTGGAGATACGGATGCAGGGATGGAGATCAGGGAGCGGATTGAAGATTTGAAAGTACTTTTGGCGGCATATCGAAGCGGTGAAATCAAAGAAAAGCTTAAATAGAATGGAAAATATTTCCTGTGGGAATTATTGTACATAATTTTTGGTAAAATGCAGATATTACTCCTGCAAAGAATATTTTGAAAGGGAGTAATAGAAATGAAGAAGATTAAAAAATTGTTAGTTCTGGCAATGTGTGTCGGTGTGCTTGGAAGTATGACAGGATGCGGGAATGACAACAATGCAATGGATGGTGCAGATAATGGAACAACGAACACAACCACAGAGGAGCGAAAAGATACCGATCATACAGATGATATGAACAATGCCACAAGTGGAAACCGAGACAAAGCGGATACCGACCGGGCAAATGATAAAGATAATGGAGTAATTGACAATGCCGTACATGATGTAACAGACGGAATTGATGATGTGACAGATGACTTAACGGGAAACGATGATAAGGAAAATCGGAAAACAGAAAATAATAATGCTGGAACCGAAAATACGAAAAATAATACAGATACAAAAAACGTACGTTAGAGTATTGCAAAAGAGGTGCTGGGGAACTGAAAATGAGTCGGTTCCTCGGCTCTTTTTCTTTTGTTTTTTCGGTATCTATGGTAAAATGTCAAAATAAAAATGAAGCAGCACATGGAAAACAGAGAGAAAAAGAGGTGGAGGTATGCGGTTTAGACCTTGTATTGATATACATAATGGAATGGTAAAACAGATTGTGGGAGGAAGTCTAAAGGACAAAGGTGATTTGGCGGAGGTTAATTTTGCATCCAAGCAGGATGCAGCCTGGTACGCAAGTCTATACAAAAAAGACAGATTGGAAGGTGGACATATCATTTTGCTAAATCCCCCATCTTCGCATTATTATGGGGAAACAAAACGTCAGGCAATGGAAGCTTTGCGTATTTATCCGGGCGGACTTCAGATTGGAGGAGGAATTACTGCGGACAATGCAGCAGAATATCTGAATGCGGGAGCAAGTCATGTGATTGTTACATCTTTTGTGTTTCAAAATGGTCTGCTGAATCGGGAGAATCTGAAAAAGCTGGAAAAGACAGTGGGAAAAGATCGCATTGTGTTGGATGTCAGTTGTAGAAAAAGAGAAGATGGATATTACATTGTTACAGATCGCTGGCAGAAGTTTACTGAGATAAAACTGGATGAAGGTGTGTTGGATGAACTTTCCAAACACTGTAGCGAATTTCTCGTACATGGTGTCGATGTAGAAGGAAAGTCAGCAGGAATGGAAACCGGGTTGGTGCAACTTCTCAGTGGATGGGCCCGGATTCCGATCACCTATGCAGGAGGGATCGGAACGATAGAAGAATTGGAGCGGTTTCGAACATTGAGTGGCGGAAAATTAGATGTTACAATTGGCAGTGCGTTGGATCTGTTCGGGGGAGAACTGCCTTATGCAGAAATTGTAAAATTGTGAGAGAAGTGTGAGAGGAATAAGATAAAAATGTAAACTTATCTGAAATTGAAAGAAATGCAGATGAACTGTAAAGGTTTTATGAATAAGGTATGAATTTGTTGAATTTGACTTGATATAGTGATAAAATGAAATTTAAAGTGTGCAAAAATGTTCTGAAGCATGAAAAGAAATAGAAAAGAGACAAGGAGTTAATTACAGATTATGGGTTTGATGGAGAAGATTTTCGGTACGCATAGCGAGAATGAATTGAAGCGTATTTACCCGATTGTAGACAGAATCGAGGCGATGGAGCCGGAGATGAAGGCCTTATCTGATGCAGAACTGAAGGATAAGACGAAGGAATTTAAGAGCCGTCTGGGAGAAGGGGAGACTTTAGATGACATCCTACCTGAGGCTTATGCGGTTGTCAGAGAAGCTGCATATAGAAGCCTTGGAATGCGCCACTACCGAGTGCAGTTGATTGGTGGTGTGATTCTGCATCAGGGAAGAATTGCAGAGATGCGTACTGGTGAAGGTAAGACGCTGGTTTCTACATTGCCGGCATATTTGAATGCACTTTCTGGAAAGGGTGTGCATATCGTTACAGTCAATGACTATCTGGCAAAGCGTGATGCAGAGTGGATGGGAAAAGTACATGAATTCCTTGGATTGACAGTTGGCGTTGTTTTAAACAGTATGGAAAATGAAGAGCGTCGCGCAGCTTATAACTGTGATATTACTTACGTCACAAACAATGAACTTGGATTTGACTATCTGAGAGATAATATGGTCATTTATAAAGAGCAGCTCGTGCAGAGAGGCTTGAATTTTGCCATCATTGATGAAGTGGATTCTGTCCTGATTGACGAGGCGAGAACACCACTCATTATTTCCGGACAGAGCAGTAAGTCTACGAAGCTTTATGAAGCGTGTGATATTCTGGCACGACAGATGGAGCGAGGCGAGGCAAGCGGTGAATTTACAAAGATGAATGCTTTGATGGGAGAGGATATTGAAGAAACCGGCGATTACATTGTTAATGAAAAGGAAAAAAATGTCAACCTCACTGAAGATGGTGTAAAGAAGGTAGAGAAATTTTTCCATTTGGATAACCTTGCAGACCCGGAAAATCTGGAAATTCAGCATAATATCACACTGGCACTGCGTGCGCATAATCTGATGTTCCGAGATCAGGATTATGTAGTGACACCGGAAGGCGAGGTTGTGATTGTTGATGAGTTTACAGGTCGTATCATGCCGGGACGCCGTTATTCAGACGGATTACATCAGGCGATCGAAGCAAAAGAACATGTGAAGGTACGACGGGAAAGCAAGACTCTGGCGACCATTACATTCCAGAATTTGTTTAATAAGTTTGAGAAAAAGAGTGGTATGACAGGTACGGCTCTGACAGAGGAAAAAGAGTTTCGTGATATTTACGGAATGGATGTTGTTGAAATTCCAACGAATAGGCCGGTTCAGAGAATGGATCTGGATGATGTGGTTTATAAGACAAAAGAAGAGAAATATAAAGCGGTTGTTGATGAAGTAGAAGCTGCGCATGCGACCGGACAGCCAGTACTGGTCGGAACCATTACCATTGAAGTATCTGAACTGTTGAGCAAGCTGTTGAAAAAGAGAGGGATCCAGCACAATGTTCTGAATGCCAAATATCATGAGATGGAGGCGGAAATTGTTGCAGATGCAGGTGTACATGGCGCAGTTACGATTGCTACAAATATGGCAGGCCGTGGTACCGATA
>JAHHTO010000208.1 GCA_020024595.1 Schaedlerella sp. | reverse complement strand
GATACAGGCTGCCATTTCTTCTGAAAGTTTCTTTTCTTCCCGAAACCGACAAATCACTTCTCTAAGAGATTCTTCCTCATAATCCTCACAAAAATCCAAAAGTTCAAGCAATTTATGGTAGGCACTTCCTCGTGATGCTCCTGTCAACGCTTCCTCTTCCTGCAAAAATTGTGGAATCAACGGAACCATTTCCATCTCTTTGCAAAGAATCTCCCCGCTTTCTTCCTGCAGATATGCACGTTTTTTCAATTCAGATACCGTAAACTTTAATTTCAGTTTCTGTTCATCTGCATATGGATAGTGATAAGAAAACTGTGTCTTAAGATGTTCTCTCAGCTTCGCATCATACACCTGCTGCCCCTCCCAATGCTCCAACACATCTCGTGCAAGTATATCACCTTGCTGTTCAATTTGCTTTCCCTGTAACATCGCTAATGCATCTGCAATCGTGATTTTCACCGGAGCATCATCATGCAAGAGTGCCGGAATCACCCAATCCAGATACGATTGAGCTTTTGTAAGCTGATAAAAGGGTAACACTTCAAGATTATCTTTCTGATCTCCTTTGTCTTGAAATTCTGCCTCAGATTCCGCAACCTGTTCTATTTGTTTTTCACTTGCCTGACCCACCATAACCAACTTTTCTTTGGCTCGAGTCAATGCGACATAAAGCACGCGCAATTCCTCTCCCAAATTTTCCAGCTTTACTTCCTGCTGAATGATTTTCTTCAAAAATGTCGGTATCTTCGTTCTCCGTTCCAAGTCCACCGCATCTAGACCTACTCCCCATTCTGGATGGATCATAATACTTCCTGTAATATCTCTTGTGTTAAACTTTTTCCCCATTCCTGCCACAAACACGATCGGGAATTCCAGCCCCTTACTCTTATGAATACTCATGATCCGTACGGTATTCGACTGCTCATCCGAAATATTGGCCTCACCATAATCCACTGCATACTTCTGTAATTGCTCAATATAACGAACAAAATTAAACAATCCTTTATAGCTGGTTCCTTCAAAAGCAGACGCTTTTTCGACCAGCATTTCCACATTTGCTACCCGTTGTTCTCCTCCCGGCATAGCTGCAATATACAGCCCATATCCCGTTTCCTCAATAACTCGCCATAACAATTCGTGAATGGCAATGTACGGAACCATCTTCCGAAAATGTGTAAGCTGCGCATAAAATCTTTGGAGCTTTCTTCCAACAACAGTATCGTTACCTATTCCATCCTGCACGATTGCCTCTGCCGCCTCATAAAAGAACCCCTCTCCTGCTGTCAGCCGGATCTCTGCCAATTCCTGCGTACTAAGCCCCGCAAATGGAGAAGTCAAAACAGCGGCAAGCGGCAGATCCTGTCTTTGATTATCCAATAATCTTAGATAATCCAGCAATACACTGATTTCATATGCCTCAAAATAACCTTCTTTACTTCCAGCATAGGCAGGCACTCCTTCCTCTGTCAGTACAGATGCAAATACATCTGCCCATCCCTGAATGCTCCGTGTCAAGATCACAATATCTCGATACTCTGCTCTTCGAAATTTTCCGGTTTTCTTATCCGTCACATTTTCTGTACAGACCATTTCTTTGATTCTTCGTGCAATAATTCTTGCCTCCAGCTGTCTTGCATTATCTTCTCTACCTTCCAAGGTAATATCCACAGCTTCTTTCTCAGCATGTGGATTCACCAACACCAATTCCATCTGTTTCTCCGAATGTCCATTTACATCTAAATCCGGTTCAAATTCTGCCCCCGGATACAGAGCCGCCTGGTCATCATACTGAATGCCCCCCAGTTCTTTGCGCATAATCCTTCTGAAAATATAATTAACTCCATCAAGCACCTCTCTTCGACTTCGGAAGTTCTTGTGCAGATCAATCCGCTGTTTTTCACCATCAACTGTCGAATACGTGTCATATTTCTCCATAAACAATTCCGGACGGGATAAACGGAAGCGATAGATACTCTGTTTCACATCTCCTACCATGAATATATTATTCCGTCCCTGGCTTACCGTAGATACACTGTTCAAAATCGCTTCCTGAATCAAGTTACTATCCTGATACTCATCGATCATAACCTCATAAAACTGCTCCTGATATTCCCGCGCCGTAACAGACGGAACTAACCCTCCGTCCCGTTCAACTGTTAATATTTGAAGAGCGAACTGCTCCATATCTCCAAAATCAATCAGATTTTTCCCCTGCTTTTTCTCTGCAAATGCCTTCGCAAATCGGTTCACCAATCCCACAAACGTCCGTATCGTTTTCTTCGCATCCGACATATCCCGGAAGATTTCCTCGGGTTCTTCATAAAAATATGTGGAAGTCAATTCTTTTACCAACTTCTTCACCTGATCCCGCAGTTCTTTTACCGACTCCCTCTTTTCTATGGACACCGACTCATCTTTTTTACGGGAAAGTACTTTCCATTTTAAAGATGTAAGATGCCTATACATTTCCTTAAAACTTTCAGACTCTTTCACTCCATTCAACAAACGATAATCAGACTCCAACATATCCGCATACATATACGGACCGTCCGCTTCTTCGCATACTCTAATTCCTGCATTCAGCATCTCCAACACATCTTCCAGATACCGATGGATCAAAACTTCTGCACGTTTGAGAAAATCTGGTTGATTTTTCTCTGAGTCTTCCTCTGTATTTGCCGAAACATTCTCATATTGCCGCACGCATTCCTCAAGCCATTTCTCGGGCTGCGGATAGCTTCGTGAATACTCATAGAGCTGTAGAATCAATTCTTCCAACTTTTTATCCGTTTTTCCTCCCCCAAGCTTTTCCGCTACTTCCAGAAATTCTTCTGACTGTCCCGCATAACATTCTTCTAATAATTCTTCCAGTACATCTTGCTTTAAAAGTTTTAATTCACCCTCTTCTGCAATTCGGAAACCTGGATCAATATCAATCACATGAAAATGCTCACGGATAACCGATAGGCAAAAGCTGTGGATCGTCGTAATCTGAGCACTGTGAATCAACGTTGCCTGTCTCTGCAAATGAGCATTTCCAGGATTCTGTTCCAGCACTGTTTCGATTGCATTGCGGATTCTCTCTTTCATTTCTGCTGCAGCTGCTTCTGTAAATGTTACGATCAACAAACGATCCACATCCACCGGATTTATTTCATTGGTCAGCATCCGAATAATCCGTTCCACAAGCACCGCTGTTTTACCTGAACCTGCTGCTGCAGATACAAGAATATTTCGATTCCGTAATTCAATTACTTTTTGTTGATCTGTTGTCCACTGTACACCCATTTAAACTTCCTCTCCACTCACTTCTATCTGCATCTGTTTCCTGTCCTTCCACTTCTCTTCGGATTTTTTCCAACACTTCTTCTGCAGAATACTTTTCTAATTCCCGATACTGATACCCCGCCAATCTGATATCAAATCCACAAATATCCCGATAGGCACAATAATCACATCCAGTGCTGCCTTCCAGATGATAAGGCTCAGCCTCCGCTTGCCCCTCTGCCATTTCTGCTTTCAATTCTGCTTCTTTCTTTTTTGTGTACTTCAAAAACCTGACAAATTCTTCCGGTGAAAGTACTTTAGAACTTTTACTCAGACTCCCATCCTTATTA
>JAHHTO010000207.1 GCA_020024595.1 Schaedlerella sp. | reverse complement strand
GTCATAGACTCCTTTGAACCCTTTCCCGGAACCGATCGGCCAATTCACCGGACAGGTGGCGATTCCCAGTTCTTTCTCGATGTCATCCAAAAGTTCAAATGTATCCATCGCATCTCGATCCATTTTATTGATAAAAGTAAAAATCGGGATATGACGCATAACACAGACTTTGAACAGCTTTCTTGTCTGCGCTTCTACACCCTTGGATGCATCAATTACCATAACTGCCGAATCCGCAGCCATCAGTGTACGATATGTGTCTTCCGAAAAGTCCTGATGTCCCGGAGTATCTAGGATATTGATGCAGAATCCTCCATAATTAAACTGCAGAACAGAAGAAGTAACTGAAATACCTCTTTCCTTCTCAATCTCCATCCAGTCAGATACAGCATGTTTCGCCGTTGCCTTTCCCTTAACAGACCCTGCTTGGTTGATAGCACCTCCATAAAGAAGGAACTTCTCCGTCAGCGTTGTTTTTCCCGCATCAGGATGAGAAATAATGGCAAATGTACGCCGCTTTTTTATTTCATTTGTAATATCAGACATATTTATATCTCCTGTGATCTTTATAATCCATATGATAATCTTGGATACTCATGGATTGCTTCTCATTTTATGCGAATGCAATTTCAGCACCATTTTTACAGTTTATCATAAGAACGGAGCTGCCGCAATCTTTTATTCGTGAATCGGTGTAATCACAATATTTTCTGGCGCGATTTCCGTTTTTCTCGTCACAATATCCTCAATCTGGGCACGGTTGGCATCTGTCAGTTCTTCTGCATTGACTACAATATCCGCAGAATCCTGTGTCAGATTTACAACTGATTCAGAAAATCCTTTTGAAGACATCAGCGTTTCAATTGCCACCTCCTGTTCAGACAATTGTGTCATTAGAACCATTTGTGCAATCGCATCTTGTTTTTCTTCCTCACTGATACTTGTATTGTCAATGATGCTCTGTAACGTCTCTTTGTTTTGTGCACGTACCTGTTCTCTGGACACTTTTGCCTGTGCCACAGTCGTATCTGCCGCGCCATTGGTTAAAACTGCCTCCCCAGGCGTTCCTTCGATCTCCGCATCATTGCTTGCAATTTCTTTGCTCCCTGTTTCCAGATCTTCTTCAGAAATATCCAATAATTCCTGATTAACGAGCTCCGCGTTTGCTTCTGTGCTTCCGTTTGACTCTTCTCCGAATAATGCTCCTGAATAATTCAGATACCCTGCAATAGCAATCATCACCGCCAAAGTTGTAATAATAATCTGATTTTTCTTAAATAAACGTTTCACTTGAATCCTCCTTTTATGTAGCTGTCCGTTTCATTATTTTTATTTTATGCGCCTCTACTCCGAATAATGCCTGAACTGCCTCGGTAATATTCTGTACAACAACTGCATTGTCTCCCCCTTGGGCAATCACTACCACGCCTTCAATTTCTGGCGTCAGTTCCTTACTCACATAAGGCATCTGCGAGCCGTCCTGTGACTGCATATAAATACTTGTTTTCTCAGAAGTTCGCGAAGTTTCCTTTCGTGTTCCCCCTACGGAATCCTCTTCCTCCGTACTGCGACCATCTGAAGTCTGATCCTTCTCTATTACTTTTTGTGCAGAGGACTTCAATGTAATGATCACCTCTACTTTTCCTACACCTTCCACGTACTCTAACGAAGAGGCCACTTTCTTTTCCAGATATGCTTCATATTCCTCTAAAGAATGTTTCCCACTGCTTCCATCAGACGGTTGCACTTTTCCCTCCTCCCCCTCCCATCCACTATCAGCTTCCTTATCTCCCGAAGAAGACGGAGATACCGGAACTGCAATAACCAAAAGTAAGATTCCAATCAGGAGCACAATTAAAAGTTGATTTTTCTTCGGAAGTTCACTTTCTTCGTGTATCCAGTTCCAAATCCTATTCTTTATCTTCTTCAACTCTGAATTCCTCCACTCTGATTTCACGCACCGAATCTTTTTCTGCTGATTCACTTGTATTTTCATTTCTGTTTACATATTCCTCCGGCAAAAAATCAAATGCATCGGCAGATTCAAAATATTCACTCTGTCTCTCTATTTCCTGCTGCAGTTCCTGTTGTCGGCTCTGATAATGTCCTTGAAACTGTCCGATCATCCCTGTCATCTGAAGAAGAGGCGTGATCACTAAGAGGATCAGTACCAGACCGGTAAAAAATCGAATATATTTCTGATACTCATTTCCCGGAAGTACTTCCAGAACCGCAGTCATGACCACAAGATAAAAGGCAATATTTTTCACCCACTCATAGATCGTATCCAACATAATTCTCTCCCTGCCTTTTCCATCAGATTTCTTCCTCGTTCTAAGAAGTCGCTGCTGCTACCACCGCAATAGTCAAAAGAAATAACACAACTACTGTAAACAGTACACGTAGCAGAAGTTCATACCCTGAACTAACGCTGCTAATACATCCGGTAATCCTCTTATCCGATACCGGCTGTACCAATGCTGCAGCTAGCTTATAAAAAAAAGTAAGAAATACCATTTGTACCACCGGAACCACACAAGCCAAAAGAGTAAATACCGCGCCTGTTATTCCAATTCCATTCTTGATCAGCACTGCCGTACCTAGTACCACATCCGTCATACTGCCAAATGTATTTCCAATACCTGGAATTGCTTCTATCGTTTTACTTACTGTACTTCGTTTTAGCAGATCCACTGCAGGAGCCAGAAGCCCTTGAATTACATTCATTCCGATCACGAGTCCCAGTAGTGTTTTCAGAATCCATAATATCAATTTCTTCAGCAGTTCTCCCAATTCTGAAAGTACTTCTTCCCCTAACATATAGTTCATCACCTGAACCATGATATAAATATTAATCATTGGAAATATAAAACGAAGAATCAGATTCTCTATCAGATAAATCAATAACAGTACCAGACCGTAAAACATCGTGGCACTACTACTTCCTGATGCAAATGCCACAGATAGAAAATAACCTGGACAAAAAACATACATAAAGTCTGTCAGCAGACCAAGACGACTTTCCATTCCTTCCATCGCCACTCGAAATGTATTTAGACACAATGTAATCAGGAGCATGTACAATACATAAAAACTAATCTGTGACACCTGTTTATTTTTCATTGCACTGGAAAAATTCGTAAAAACTGCAGCTACAATCGCAATCAACAACATATAGACCAGATTTTTCCGATTATTCCGAAATTCATAAGCAATCTGATCTGATACATATTGCACCACGATCTGTTTCATTTTTTCCCAGTCTCCTGTCAGAAATGTCTCTGTCACCTCTCGAAATGTAAGCTTTTGTCCCGGAAACAACTTTCTGAGACTTCTGTCAATCTCTGTAAAATCAAATCTTCCCATCATTCTTTGTTCCGTCTGTGACTGAATTTCCGCAAGATTTTCTTCTGCTATATCAGCTGCATATGCATGTTCCGGAATTATAAATATTTGTAAACTAAACATGAGAACTACTAGAAACAAGAGAAACTTGTGCCCATTTTTCTTATATTGTCTTTTGTTTTTCTTCTTGCTTTTATGTAATAATTTCATACAAGAAACTCCTGTATCGTTTCCAGTAAAGCCACAAGCACCGGAAGTCCCATTGCAAGAATCGTTAGCTTACTGAAAATCTCAATTTGAACAGCAATTGACTGGTATCCGGCATCCCTACAAA
>JAHHTO010000206.1 GCA_020024595.1 Schaedlerella sp. | reverse complement strand
CAGTACCACCATGAATGTCTACGCTCACGCTACAAGGGAAGCGAAGCGCAGCTCTGCAAGATTGCTGAATAAAGTAGTCGGCGGGGAATAAAAACTTTCCCTTGTTTTTATCTCGTAAGGGCAAAAGCAAGGGAAAATACATAAAATGTGCAGCTGTAAACGGCGAAAACCCTTGCAAATACAGGGTTTTGAGAGAGATTGTTAGAGAAATTCGAATAAGTCTAACAGTTTACAGATTAAGCAAATCGACCATCTTCTGAAAAATGCAGTCGATTGTTTAGATAAAAAGTACAGTGTAAGGAGGGGAAACTTTTGAGTATGATTGCAATCATCGACGATGATGTACATATTGGAAATGTTTTAGAAGAGCTATTACAGAAAGAGGGGTATACAACGCTTCGGGCTTATTCCGGAACAGAAGCGTTATATCTTCTTTCGCAAAATCAGCCAGACTTAATTCTGCTGGATTTAATGATGCCAGGACTTTCCGGCGAGGAAGTCCTTCCTCATATTGAAAATACCCCGGTGATTGTTCTCAGTGCCAAAGTGGATGTACGGGATAAAGTATCCCTTTTACTTGGCGGGGCTGCGGATTATGTGACCAAGCCTTTTGATACTAAAGAGCTGCTAGCTCGTATTGCTGTACAGCTTCGCAATGCAGCTAAGTGTCATGGGACAAAATTCCTGCACTATGGAGATCTAAAGTTAGATGATACTTCTATGTCCGTTTCTGTCTGCGATACACCGCTTTCTCTAACCAGAACGGAGTACGCCATACTGAAGCTGCTGATGCAAAACCCATCACAGGTGCTATCGAAAGGTGTTCTGCTGGACAGAATCAGTCTGGACACACCGGACTGTACGGAGCGTTCCCTAAAGCAGCATATCTCCAACCTTCGGAAAAAAATGCAGGAGATTGGAGGGAAAGACTACATTGAAACCGTTTGGGGTATTGGATTTAAGTTGGCAGAGCAAAAATCTTGACCAAATCTTGACGATTATCTTGACCACTTTCTTGACTTTTATTTTGTATATTGGAGTCATTAAAGGAGGTAACACATTATGGACTATATTTTGCAAACAAATAGCCTGACAAAAAAGTATAAAGACTTTCAGGCGCTGAACGGTCTTACCATGAATGTTCCCAAAGGCTCTATTTATGGCTTTGTAGGGAAAAATGGTGCTGGTAAGACTACCCTAATTCGGTTGATCTGCGGCTTGCAGGAGCCGACTTCCGGGGACTTTACCTTGTACGGAATCTGCAATAACACCAAAGACATCATGAAATCTCGCCGTCGTATGGGTGCTGTGGTGGAAACACCGGCAATCTATATGGATATGACTGCGGAGGAAAATCTAAAACAGCAGTATCTCGTTCTCGGTCTGCCTTCCTATGATGGTATCCCAGAACTGCTGAAGCTGGTGGGCTTGGAGAACACCGGAAAGAAAAAAGCAAAGAACTTTTCCTTGGGCATGAAACAGCGTTTGGGGATTGCCATTGCATTAGCTGGAGATCCCGACTTTCTTGTTCTTGACGAGCCTGTAAATGGACTTGACCCACAGGGCATCGTAGAAATGCGTGAACTGATTTTGAAACTAAACCGTGAAAGGCAGATCACTGTTCTAATTTCCAGTCACATTCTCGACGAGCTTTCCCGTCTGGCTACCCATTATGGCATCATTGATGACGGCTGCATGGTGAAGGAGCTGAGTGCCGAAGAACTGGAAGCTGCTTGCCGCAAATGTGTACACATGGAAGTAAGTGACACGACTGTGCTTGCTCGTGTTCTGGACTCCATGAATGTGGAATACAAAATTATTTCCGAAAACGCCGCCGATGTGTTTGCAAAAATCAATGTGACACAGATCATGATTGCATTGGCTAAGGAAAACTGTGAGGTACTGTCTATGCAAGAGCGAGATGAAAGTCTGGAAAGCTATTATATCTCTTTGGTGGGAGGTGGCAGAAATGCGTAAACTATTGTCTGCGAACTTTTCACGGCTGTGGAAAAGTAAAATATTTTGGTTGCTGGAGATTTTTTGCTTTGCATTTGGCGTTTTTTCCTACACATTAGTAGCTATCAATACGCGAAATCTGGGACATGGATGGTTGGAATATAATGCACATACATACTTTTACTTGCCTATTATGTTTCTTCCAGCTATCATTGCCATCTTTTCCTGTTTCTTTATTGGTACAGATTATTCAGATGGTACAATTCGCAACAAACTCATTGTTGGCCATAGCAGAAGTAGCATTTATCTTTCCTATTTGCTAACAACGAGCATAGCAGTGATATTTTTTGTGGTAGCTTATTTATTTGCAGTAATTATAGTGGGTTTACCTTTGTCTGGGAGTGCAGTTATTACCCATGTGCAGCTACATTGGAGAGTTTTTAATTTACTGCTAATATTGATAGAATATGCTTGCTTGTTTGTTCTGTTTTCTATAATGGACAGCAACAAAGCCCGCAATGTAGTAGTTAGTTTATTAGTTGCATTTTTAGTTATTTTAATCGGTATGATGTTTTATTCACGATATATGCAACCGGAATTTGTGAATCATGTTGTCTCTCTTCCTGATGGAGGTATTGTACTAAAAAAAGGCGCAGCAAACAGCGAATATCTGTCTGGTACAATTCGAACTGTTTTTGAGTGGGTAACACTCACGATTCCTCATGGCTCCGCTTTGCTGAGTTTGGACAAAAATTTAGACTTTGACTGGCGCAATCCGAGCATATCCGTTATTCTGATTTTTGTTCTAAATTTCATCGGGATGCAATTATTCAAAAAGAAAGATATAAAGTAAGAGGACTGTTATGGAAGATCTGCTGTTGGTTATGATAGGAATATTGCTATTCATTATCTTTGTGCTTCTTGCAAAGGTCTATTTTTTGCGTAAATCAGCACAGGAAATTTGTGATGCATTCCTGAACCGATTGACAGCGGATACCAATACACTCATCGATATTTCCACCCGTGACCCTTATATGCGAAGATTGTCGGCAGAAATCAATGTGCAGCTTCGCTTGCTCCGTAAAGAACGCCATCGTCATCAGCATGGGGATATGGAGTTGAAAGAAGCTGTTACGAATATCTCTCACGACCTAAGAACACCATTAACGGCAATCTGCGGCTATCTTGATTTATTAAAGCGTGAAGATAGGAGTGAAGCGGTACAAAGGTATCTTGATCAGATTGAAGAAAGAACAGAAGCTATGAAGGCTCTCACCGAGGAGCTGTTTCGTTATAGCGTAATTCGTACAGAGAAAAACCTTGCCCCAGAAAAGCTCAACCTTTGCCGACTGCTTGAGGATAATCTTCTTTCTTTTTACGGTGTTATGCAGGAAAAAGGTATCGTCCCTCAAATTTCACTCCCTGAAGAACCTGTCTGGAGGATGTTGGACAAGGCTGCGCTGAACCGTATTTTCTCTAACATTATCAATAATGCGGTCAAGTATTCTGATGGTGATTTGACAATAGAGCTCACAACAGAGGGAACGATTACCTTTTCAAACACTGCGAGAGCCCTAACATCCATAGAGGTGGGACGACTTTTTGACCGCTTTTATACAGTAGAATCTGGACGGAGTTCTACAGGTCTTGGATTATCTATTGCAAAAATTCTTACAGAGGAATGTAATGGCAGCATTTCTGCTGAGTGTAATTCTGGAATTTTCACCATTCGATTGCAGTTTTGATGCTATAGCAACCTTAAAATAGACTATTCGACATATTCCACTTACCCTAACAGTTCTTCCTATCCCTTGGTAACAAGGGCGCACTTCTATACTCTCCTGTCGGGAGTATCGTGCGTCCTGCGGA
>JAHHTO010000205.1 GCA_020024595.1 Schaedlerella sp. | reverse complement strand
GATCCCCACAGCCGGAAAAAGCCAGAACCAAAACCATCACCAGTACAAAGCAAATTGTCCGTTTCATAGAATCGCTTCCTTTCTGAAACACTTTATTGGGTGAACCTGATCTGAAAGAAAAAGTTATCATGTATGACTTACCGATTTCTTACGAATACTTTACCTTGCTTTTTTGAAAAATGTGTGAATACAAAAGGGGATATCAGCGATTGTACATATTCTATTAAGCCTGACAGCATTATATCATACGAAACCCAAAAGCGGCAGAGGATTAAGAGCAACAGATATACATCCGTTCCAGACTCCTTTTGGGAAAAACTGTCTGTATTGCAGTCCTTTACAGTCTCTCCAAAAGCTCCAGTTCCCGCAGAACTTTCTTGCAAAGAGCCTGGCCGTCCCCAAAATTATTATACTCACCCAAATGCACATAGCAGTCCTCCAGATCCAGCAGGAACTTATACAGTCGACGGCGCAGCACACTTTCGTCGGAGGCATCCGGCCATGAACCATAACCTCTGCAGAAATCTTCTCCCTCCAGCCAGCCTGTGGCAAATTCAAAATCCGGATCTCCAAAAATGGCACGATCACAGTCTATGAGTGCCAGCAGATTGCCCTCCTGATCCACCAGCAGATTACCTGCCCAGAGATCCGCATGGACAAGTCTCGGGATTTTACACCCCCTGTCAAACACAGGGGAAAACCGCTGAAAGATAGTCTCAAAACGATCAAATTCTTCCGGTGCAAACATAGAGATGGCTTCTGCCCGCGTCCTCCAGAGATTGATTTCTATCTGAAGCGCCTCGCTCCAGCTTGCTCCGCCGAATCCGGCAACTATGGAACCGACTCTTCCAAAGGGCTTGTCAAAAGGCTGCACCAACTCATCTGCTGTAATTTCATGGATTCTTTTCGTCAGTATTCCAGTCTTAAAATTGATCTCCGCTTCTTTTTTCTTTCCAACTTCTACGGTAGACAGACTGACTCCCGGAATACACTCTACCACCATGATATCCCGGTTAAGAAGTGTTTTGCCTGTGTCCACTGCAATGATTTGTGAAGTCGGGATCTGATGCTTATGCAGCAATCGTCCTACAATCCATTCTGCATCCATAAGCCGATGCTCATAAGGAAGAAGGTATTCTCTGTTTACAGGGCCAAGCCGAAGAATTGCCGATCTTGTGATCGTTTCGATTCGATAGGTGGTGTTGAAAAGTCCCCCATCAAGTAACCTTGCACAAATCAGTTCTTCACCTAGATATTTTCTGCAGCACCGCTGTATGCTCTCATCAGAGACCGTCTTAAATAATCTGGATTGGCTATTCATATATATGACCTCCATCGCAGTTTCTTTCGGAAAATAACGAAAAAACAAGAAAATCTTGCTGCCGGGCAGAATAATTATATCAAAGCGTTTTCAGGAATTGTAAAGGTCTCAATCAGTAAATCTGTTATATTTTCGAATATATCTGACAGATTTGCTCGTTATAAGCACCCCTCAACAGGGAAAGCGGCACAGGGAGAGAAGATGTAGTACAGTTCATTGTCTATTATACTGGGCTAAGTACACGAAGAACCTTGTTTTCACCATCCGACAAGATTTCCGGAATAAATTCACTGCTTCTTTCTTTGCGAAAATATCTGCGGGCCAATTCCATAATCTTTTGCAGATCCTTTTCATCGTGATAATCCAACATACAGTCATACGCCTGGTTATAGAATCCTTGATCCAATACAACCGTTTTCTGTGGGTCCAGTTTTACTTCCAAAATTTTCAGCTTCTCATATTCTTCTGGGTCGCTGCCCCAATCTTCTTTTGCAAGACGCTGGGCTTCCTCCAAATTTTCTACTCCGTAGATACAACCCACACGGCTCACTTGAGTTGGAAATTCCGTCATACGAATATACTCAAAAACTGCTTCTGTCGCATCCTTTGCATATTCAAATTTTCCAGTTTTTTCCGATCTCATAAATCGGTCTTTATACATTGATAGTAACAGCATGGCCGAGAATACACCATTGCCGTTTTCCAAAGCCCGGATATATGGCTCTGCCAGCAGATAGTTTTTTCGATAATCCTTTTGCAGGGAACTGTCCCCCTGATATGTGATACTGTAGTGATAAGCGATCATATTGGGTTTTCTCCTTTTGTTAGAATATTTATGGCAACCCTAATTGTTAGAATCACTTCTGAATTCTTTTGCAAGGATGCTGTATATACATGCGTCCACAATTCCCTGATTGTTCCATTTTACCATCTTCCTTTCACGTGATAAGGGCAGAAATTACAATTCATTTTGATGTGTCTAGCGGAATTACAGCATATCCCCTTGGTAGGGTCGTTCACCAGAACATGGATGATTTCCATTCGGGACAGCCTCGAATTTATCCAATCATTTACATCTGTTCTTTATTCTGCAGACCATAAAAATACAAATCTGCCCAGTTCCCGTGATTGTCCCTTGTTTGGCTTCGTTGGATACCCTCGAGTTCCATTCCCAGCTTCTTCATGAGCGAAACAGATTTTACAGCATCGATCGTTTCAGCAACGATCTTATGCGCTTTCAATTCATCAAACGCATAGTCAATCACAGCTTTGCAGGATTCATAGGCATAGCCCTGCCGCCAGTAGGCTTTGTTGAAAAACCATCCAATTTCATATATACCATCTTCCTGTTCATTGAAAAGGATATACCCAATCACTTTACCCGTTTCTTTATGAACCGCCGCAACCGCACCGTTTCTTCCAATGCAAAACGCCTCAAGGAACTTTTCCGTTTTTTCAAAGGTATACGCCGGTTCACAATACTCCATCGTTTCATCATCGCCCAATATCTCATAAAGGTCTTGTGCATCACCCTTCACAAAATTCCGTATAATCAAACGATTTGTTCCTATTTCCATAACGATATCCTCCACTGTTCATCAACTGTTGCATTTGTTTTGATGATTCTAACACGATTGTATCATATAAAGCTAACAAGCGGCAGAGGAATTTTCCCTCTGCCGCTCGTTTCCTGTGACGATACCGTATCCCCTATCGGGTCGTTCACCAGAACATGGGTGACTGCCCCACCAGATGCCCGTCCTGTATGATGGGACTGCCGGACACGAGTGATTGCCATTAGGGACAATAGCTGTTATGAAAATCAGAATAAGACTAAGAACGGATCGGATCTAATTTTCCTCTATAAATCGCTCTAACTCTGCCATATTATATGCTTTTGTCCAATGATATGGCTGTAATTCTTTCAGTTCTACAAACAACAGTTCTCCGTTTTGGGTTGTAACACCGACCTGTACATCTTCACCCCAGTATCTCAATCGTTCCTGACAAATACCGCAAGGAGACAGAACTTTGTACGGAGAATTTTCGTCATTCCTCACGATACAGAGACAATGGGTAACCTTTTCGTTATATTTATGCGCATCGCACATGGCACCGACTTCAATGCACAGTATTGCAGAGCTATTGGCTGTTTCAATAGCCACGCTGGAAAAATAGTTGTCTTTTTCTGTCCGTACTACAGCAGCTCCGCCCCATCCTGTGGGATATCTTTTCTCAATCAACTCTTTTGCGATTTCCAACATCTTATTTTCAATTTCTGGATTTCTCATTTTCATCCTCCTAAAGGAAAAACTCTTGAACTGTTAAACCGATCTGAATTCATCCAACCGCATTATACCATACAAAACAGAAAATCGGCAGAGGAAAGCACCCCCTGCCGCTTTGTGCGTATCACGATACCGTATCCGCTTGCCGGGTCGTTCACCAGCACATGGGGGACTGCGCCAATCAGCTTGCCGTCCTGAATGATGGGACTGCCTGAGTCTTGCCTATAAAGAGATAATGGTGCTTTTGTATCAAGCATTAAATAAAGTCATGTTCAAGCAACTGCAAAACAA
>JAHHTO010000204.1 GCA_020024595.1 Schaedlerella sp. | reverse complement strand
GTATGAAGGGCAGAAGATTCAGAGTTTCTCGGAATTGAAAGTCGGTGACTATGTGGTACATGAGAACCACGGACTTGGAATTTATCAGGGAATTGAAAAAATTGAAGTCGATAAGATTACGAAGGACTATATGAAGATTACTTATGCCGGAAATGGCAATCTTTATATTCCGGCGACTCAGCTTGATCTGATCCAGAAATATGCAGGAAGTGATGCAAAGAAACCGAAATTGAACAAGCTGGGAACTTCTCAGTGGATGAAGACAAAGAATCAAGTTCGTAAAGCAGTCAAAATCGTGGCAAAGGACCTAGTTGATTTGTATGCCGCAAGACAGCAGGCAGATGGGTATGTGTATGAGCCGGATACCGTCTGGCAAAAAGAATTTGAAGAGATGTTTCCTTTTGAGGAAACAGACGATCAGATTCAGGCGATTGAAGATACCAAGAGAGATATGGAAAGCCATAAAATTATGGATCGTCTGATTTGCGGAGATGTTGGATTCGGCAAAACAGAGGTAGCGATTCGTGCGGCATTTAAAGCAGTGCAGGAAGGAAAACAGGTTGTGTATCTGGTGCCGACCACGATTTTGGCACAGCAACATTACAATACATTTGTACAGAGAATGAAAGAATTTCCAGTGCGAGTGGATTTGCTCTGCCGCTTTCGGACTTCCACAGAGCAGAAGAAGACAGTGGAAGATTTGAAAAAGGGTCTGGTGGATGTGGTGATCGGCACCCATCGAGTTCTGTCAAAGGATGTACAGTTTAAAGATTTGGGACTCTTGATCATAGATGAGGAGCAGCGGTTTGGTGTAACTCACAAGGAAAAGATCAAAAGACTTCGGGAAAATGTAGACGTGTTGACTTTGACAGCAACCCCGATTCCACGAACTCTTCATATGAGCTTAATTGGAATCCGCGATATGAGTGTGTTGGAAGAGGCTCCTATGGATCGGATGCCGATACAGACTTATGTTATGGAACATAATGATGAAATGGTGAGGGAAGCTATCGAGCGGGAACTTTCCAGAGATGGACAGGTGTATTATGTATACAATCGTGTCAACGATATTGCTGATGTGGCAGGACGGATACAGAAGTTGGTGCCGGAGGCAAATGTAACATTTGCCCACGGACAGATGAATGAGCGGCAGCTGGAAAATATCATGTGTGATTTTATCAATGGAGATATTGATGTATTGGTTTCCACGACGATTATTGAGACAGGTCTAGATATAGCTAATGCAAATACAATGATCATTCATGATGCGGACCGGATGGGGCTTTCTCAGCTATATCAGCTTAGAGGACGTGTTGGACGTTCGAACCGGATGGCGTATGCATTTCTCCTATATCGAAGAGATAAGTTGTTAAAAGAGGTGGCGGAAAAGAGATTGGCAGCGATTCGTGAATTTACAGATTTGGGATCTGGATTCAAAATTGCAATGCGAGATTTGGAAATCCGTGGGGCAGGCAATTTGCTAGGTGCGGAACAGCATGGACATATGGAAGCAGTTGGATATGATTTGTATTGCAAGATGCTCGGTGAAGCGGTGAAGCAGGAAAAAGGGGAACTGGATGAGGATGTATTCAATACAACGATAGATCTGAATGTGGATGCTTATATTCCAAATGGTTATATTTCAAATGAGTTCCAGAAACTTGATATTTATAAGAGGATCGCAGGGATTGAAAGTGAAGAAGAGATGGAGGATATGATCGAAGAACTGATTGACCGGTTCGGAGATATTCCGAAGAAGGTGCAGCAGCTTCTGCAGATTGCAAATTTAAAGGCACTGGCACATTCTGCATATGTAACCGGTGTGGAGCAGAAAAATGAGATATTTAAGATTACGATGTATGAGAATGCAAGGGTTCTTCCAGAGAAAATTCCAGGGCTGATTCAGTCGTATGGAAATTCACTTGTATTCAAACCGGAAAATCCACCGTACTTTCTGTATCAGAAAAAGGGAAGAAATAAAAAAGAGAAAGATACCGATACTCTGGAACTTGTGAAAAAGCTGTTAAATGATATAAAAAGCTTGTTAGAATAGGGGAAAAGTTTTATAATATTTTAAACACTGTGTCCGGGGATGGCGTATTTTATGGTTTGAGACAATGCTGAAACAAATATGGGAAGTAAAAGGAAAGGAGTGTATGTCCGCAATATTATTTACCGGAATCAGAAAGCTGCGGCATACAGAAAATTATGAAATATATGAGAAAAAGAGCTGCAGTGGCAGGATTGGCAGGGGTACTTGTAATGTCTTTGCTGACCGGATGTGGTTCTGTGGATAATGATGATATTGTAGCAAAAGTCGGTAAAGATGAAATCACTGCTGGAATGGCAAACTTTTATGCGAGAATGCAGCAGGCACAGTATGAGACTTATTATGCCGGTGCAATGGGCACTACAGGGGAAGATATGTGGAAGCAGCAAGTGGATGAAAAAGGGAGGACGTATGAAGAGTCTGTCAAAGAGAGTTTGCTGACTTCCCTGGAAAATCTATATTTGCTTAAGCAACATGCAAGTGAATATGAAGTGGTAGTGACCGAGGAGGAACAGAAAGAAATTCAGAAGGCGGCAGTGAAGTTCGACGAGGATAATTCACTGGAAAGCAAGGAGGCTGTTTCGGGTTATAAAAAATATGTAGAAGAATTTCTGCGTATGGAAACTATTCAACAGAAGATGGATGCTCCGATGAAAGCCGGTGTGAATCAAGAGGTATCAGATGAGGAAGCAGCACAGAAGAGCATGAAATATGTGTATTTTCCATACAGTATGACTGATGCGGATGGAAATAAGACAGATATGACGGATGAAGATAAAGCAGAGCTTAAAAAGAAAGTACAGGAGTTTACAGATAATCTGAAAGCCAGTGAAGCAAAGGATATTGATGCAGCAGCTGTAGCAGGTGGTTATGAGGTACGATCGACTACCTTTGCTGCAGAAACGGTATCTCCGGATGTAGGGCTGGTGAAAGCGGCAGATGAACTGACTGCCGAAGGAGAGATAACAGATGTGATCGAGTCTGATTATGGTCTGTATGTTGGGAAACTCACAAGTTTTCTGGATCGTGAAGCAACAGATCAGGAGAAGCTAAATATAATCGAGCAACGCAAGCAGGAACAGTATGACGGACTGATTGAAACGTGGAGAAAAGAAAAAGAGATTGAGGAATATCAGAAAGTTTGGAATAAGATTGATTTTAAGCGCCTAGGGGTTACCATCAAAGAAAGTGAAGAACAGTATGATAGTGTACCGGGTGTAGAATAATGATGTAGGTATGATCGTCTATGTAAATCAGTGTGTAGAAAGAGGTTGTCCCCAAAGTTGTTTAACTTTGGGGACAACCTCTTTCTTTGTATAAGATTTTTAATCCTCTTCTTCTACCTGTACAGTGTATGTCTGGCGTTTTCTTGCCATTTCATCATTTTCCAGATATTCGTCATAGGTTGTAATCTTATCAATCAGCTTCCCGCCTGGTACGATTTCCATAATGCGGTTGGCAGTTGTTTGCACAATCTGGTGGTCACGGGAAGTAAAGAGAAGTACTCCTGGGAATTTGATCATACCGTTGTTGAGTGCGGTAATGGATTCCATATCCAGATGGTTGGTTGGTTCGTCAAAAATCAGTACATTAGCGCCGGAAATCATCATCTTAGATAGCAGGCAACGGACTTTTTCACCACCGGAGAGAACTTTCAAACGTTTTACGCCGTCTTCACCACCAAAGAGCATACGTCCGAGAAAACCACGGACATAAGTGGCATCTTTATTTTCAGAGTACTGGGTCAGCCATTCCGTAATGGTATAATCGTTATCAAATTCACCACCGAAATCCTTCGGGAAATAAGCCTGAGAGGTGGTAATTCCCCACTTGTAAGTTCCTTCGTCCGGTTCCATTTCTCCGCTTAAAATTTTAAAT
>JAHHTO010000203.1 GCA_020024595.1 Schaedlerella sp. | reverse complement strand
ATGCACAGCAGCTCGATGTGCGTCTGATTCCTTATGAAAAAGCAAGTGGTATGCAGGTTACGAAACAGGCAGTAGAATCTGTTGCGTCAGGGCAGTCTATTGGGATTTTTATCGGTCCGGAGGGCGGCTTTGAGGAAGCGGAAATTGATCAGGCACAGGAGGCAGGGGTGCAGTCGATTTCTCTTGGAAAACGGATATTGAGGACAGAGACTGCCGGACTTGCTGTCTTGTCTATTCTGATGTATCACCTAGAATGTATGGAAGAGTGATTGGCAAGACCGTTTATTCTGCCTGTGTCGGAGCGGACAATAGGTTCATATAATAGGAGTGAAGATAGAAAAGGAAGAGTATCATGGAAGTATATTTAGATAATTCAGCGACTACAAGGTGTTACCCAGAGGTTGGTGAATTGATGTATAAGGTGATGTGTAAGGATTACGGTAATCCGTCTTCTATGCATCGTAAAGGGATAGAAGCGGAGCATTATATAAGGAATGCGAAAGAAAGAATTGCCAAAATTTTAAAGGTGAATACAAAGGAACTTTTTTTCACATCTGGGGGAACGGAAAGTGACAACCTTGCTTTGATCGGAGCTGCAAGAGCAAATCGCCGGGCAGGGAATCATCTGATCACGTCTTCTATTGAGCATCCAGCAATTCTGAATACGATGCGCCATCTGGAAGAGGAAGAAGGATTTCGTGTGACATATCTACCGGTAGATGCAAACGGACAGATTAAATTGGATGCTTTACGGGAAGCACTTTGTGAAGATACGATTTTAGTGTCTGTTATGTATGTTAATAATGAGGTGGGCTCCGTGCAGCCGATAGAAGAGGCGGCACAGATCGTCAAAAAATATAATCCAAAGATTTTGTTCCATTCGGATGCCGTGCAAGGTTTTGGTAAATATCATATTTATCCGAAGCGCATTGGAATTGACATGCTCTCTGCCAGTGGACATAAGATTCACGGACCAAAGGGAATCGGATTTCTGTATGTTAGTGAGAAAGTAAAAGTCGTACCGATTATTTATGGTGGTGAACAACAGAAAAATATTCGTTCTGGTACGGAAAATGTGCCGGGGATTGCAGGACTTGGTCTTGCATCTGAAATGATTTATAAAGATTTGAATATAAAAGTTGCTTTGATGCGAGAATTGAAAACGCATTTTCTGGAAGGGTTGCAAAAATTGGATAATACGACTGTGCATGGATATACGGACGAGAGAAGTGCTCCGCATATTATCAGTGTCGGTATTGCAGGTGTGAGAAGTGAGGTGCTATTGCATGCATTAGAGGAGAAGGGGATTTATGTTTCTTCCGGCTCTGCATGTGCATCCAATCATCCGGCAATTAGTGGAGTGCTAAAAGGAATTGGAACTCCGAAAGAATATCTGGATGCAACATTGCGGTTTAGTATGTCAGAATTTACTACAAAAGAAGAAATTGACTATACATTGGAAACGCTATATAATTGTGTTCCGATGCTTCGAAAATATACCCGGCATTAATGAGCCGGAACAGGACATCGGGGTATGATATTGTCGTGTGAAAAACTAAGATTGTCTAAAAGATAAGAGATACAGTTGAGAAACAGAAGATAAAAAGGAGATTATAACAATATGAAATTTCATTCATTTTTGATTAAATACGGTGAAATCGGAATCAAGGGGAAGAACCGATACCTGTTTGAAGATGCACTTGTACGTCAGATGCGTTTTGCACTCAAGGATGTGGACGGAGAGTTTTATGTGCATAAATCATATGGAAGAGTGTATGTAGATTGTGATGGTGATTATGATTATGAAGAAACCATTGAAAGTCTGAAGAAGGTATTTGGAATTGTCGGAATTTGTCCTGTTGTCCGATTGGATGACCAGGGATTTGAGCAATTGAAACAGGATGTCGTTGCTTATGTAGAAGAGATGTATCCAGACAAAAATAAAACATTTAAAGTGGAAGCAAGAAGAAGCAAAAAATCTTACCCGAAGACATCTATGGAAATTAACTGTGATTTGGGAGAAGTAATTTTGGAGACATTTCCAGAAATGAAAGTGGATGTTCATAAGCCGGATATCAAACTGAATGTGGAAGTGCGAGAAGAGATTTATTTATATTCAGAGATTATTCCAGGACCGGGAGGAATGCCAGTAGGAACAAATGGAAGTGCGATGCTGCTGCTTTCTGGAGGAATTGACAGTCCGGTTGCAGGGTATATGGTAGCAAAGCGTGGTGTAGAACTGGAGGCAACCTATTTTCATGCACCTCCGTACACCAGCGAGCGTGCGAAAGAGAAGGTTGTGGATCTGGCAAGATTGGTTTCTAAGTATGCCGGACCAATCAAGCTTCATGTGGTGAACTTTACAGATATCCAGCTTTATATTTATGAGAAATGTCCGCATGAAGAACTGACGATTATTATGCGCCGTTATATGATGAAGATTGCAGAGCATTTTGCAAAGAAAGATGGCTGTTTGGGATTGATTACCGGTGAAAGTATCGGTCAGGTGGCAAGCCAAACAATGCAGAGTCTGGCAGCGACAAATGCAGTCTGCACATTGCCGGTATATCGCCCGCTGATTGGATTTGATAAACGAGATATCGTGGCGATATCGGAGCAGATTGATACCTATGAAACATCGATTCAGCCATTTGAAGATTGCTGTACGATTTTTGTGGCAAAACATCCGGTGACAAAGCCGAATCTGGAGCGGATTGAAAAGTCTGAACAGAATCTGACGGAGAAAATTGACGAACTTGTGCAGGAAGCAATTGATACGGTAGAGATTATTAAGGTAAGATGATTTCTGTGTCAAAAGGTTATTTTAGGTTTCTTAACATAAGAGGCTGCCTCGTAAGAGACAGCCTCAATGTAATCAATATCATAAGTACTGAGAACTATTTGATAATGTAGGTATCAAGAGCAGCCAGGATATTATCTAAGTCTCCGTCTGCATGAATGTTGAGATCGATTGGCTTAGAGAGATCTAAACTGAAAATTCCCATGATAGATTTGGCATCAATAACATATCTACCAGATACTAAATCAAAATCATTATCATACTTGGTAATTTCATTCACAAATGATTTTACTTTGTCGATTGAGTTTAAAGAAATCTGTACGGTTTTCATTATGATGTTCCTCCTTGCTATAGGTTGTTTTGAGGGTAAAACCCTACAATTATTCTACGAGATACGAACATAAAAGTCAAGAAAGACAGTAGGAAAAAATAAGTAACAGGAATTTAGGAGAAAGTGTATGAGTAAAAAAGTAGCATTGCATAATTTGGGATGTAAGGTAAATGCATATGAGACAGAAGCGATGCAGGAAATGTTGGAGCAGGTGGGATATGAAATTGTTCCTTTCAAGGAAGGGGCAGACATTTATATCATCAATACTTGTACTGTGACCAATATTGCGGATCGGAAATCTAGGCAGATGCTGCATCGGGCAAGAAAAATGAATCCAGAAGCAATTGTGGTAGCTACTGGATGTTACGTACAGGCACAGGCTGAGCATCAGCAGATAGATTCCTGTATTGATATTGTGATTGGAAATAATAAAAAGAAAGACTTGATTCCGATTCTGGAAGATTATGTCAGAGAAAAGACGGAAGCTGTCCAGATAAGGGAAGTTCTTGATATCAATCATACGAAAGAATACGAAGAACTTCATTTGACGAAAACCGGAGAACATACCCGTGCGTATATCAAAGTACAGGACGGATGTAATCAGTTCTGTACGTATTGTATCATTCCTTATGCCAGAGGACGAGTGCGTAGCCGAAGTATGGAAAATGTACTTGAAGAGGTACGAGATCTGGCAAAACGTGGTTATCAAGAAGTGGTGTTAACAGGTATTCATATCAGCTCTTATGGAATTGATCTGGAAGATACAAATTTGTTAAAGTTGATTTTGAAAGTTCATGAAGTGGAAGGCATTGAGCGGATTCGTCTGGGGTCTTTGGAACCACGCGTTATTAC
>JAHHTO010000202.1 GCA_020024595.1 Schaedlerella sp. | reverse complement strand
TTCCAATAGAATATAGTAAGAAACCAATAACTGCTTTATAATTAAGTTATACTGGGCTGACCGAAAAAGTCAGCCCAGTTTTTCTGTGGAAAGACAATTCTTGAATCGTGATTATGACAACTACAGAATCGTGTTTTTGACGATTTAAGAACCGTTAAAATGACGATCTAATAATACTAATATAAATAATACTGAGTTTAATAATACTGATCCTTTCCTTTCCATTCTGTCAAAAGATCTATCGGAGAATAAAAAGTTGAACGAATGAATGATTACATGTAAAAAAATCTCATATAATTGCGATACTCTCTTGAAAATACGGAGTATCTTTGATAAAATTAAACTTGGGATAACATATAAAAAAATAGGAGGGAACAACATGCCCGTTTCATATAACCGAATGTAGAAACTGCTGATTGATAAGAAAATGAGCAAGGCTGATTTACGCAAAGTGGCAGAGATTGCTCCAAATACAATGACAAAGCTTCGCAGAGACGAGCCTGTTAATCTCGCAATACTTGGAAGGATCTGTAGTGCTCTTGATTGTGATTATGAAGATCTGATGAAGTATATACCGGAGGGAAAGATAGATGACTAACAAACAACTAAAAAATTTGAAAGATACATTATGGACAACCACAGATCAGCTTCGGGCAAATTCCGGGTTGAAATTTACGGAATATGCAGAACCGATTCTTGGACTGATTTTTTTTCGTTTTGCTGAGTGCAAATACGAAAAGTATGAGGATGAGATCAATGCGGAATATAAAAAGAACCAAGGCACACGCATGGAACGTCCTATTCATGAAATCGCCATTGAAAAATGTGGCTTTTATCTTCCAAAAAGGCACGGTATCAGTATTTGTTAGACCTGCCTGAAAGCGACAATCTCGCTGATGCTGTGAAGCAGGCTATGATAGAAATTGAAAAGTATACTGCAGAACTGGAAGACACGCTCCCAAAGGATATTTATTACAGTGTTAATAGTGAAGATGATCCATTGGTTCATTCCAAACTGTTGAGAAACTTTAAGGATATTCCAGCAGATGTACAGCTTGATATTTTCGGTGAAATATACGAATATTTTCTTGGCAAGTTCGCTTTAGCAGAAGGTCAGGGGGGATGAATTCTTCACGCCTTCCATTGTTGTTCGCTATATGGTAGAGGTGTTGGCTCCAACAGAGGGTAAAATTCTTGACCTTGCTTGTGGTAGTGGCGGTATGTTTGTACAGACTGCCCACTATATTGACCATCATAAAGTGCAGGGTAAGCAGTTGAATCTGCGAGCTTATGGCGTTGAAAAAACTGCAGCAACAGTGCGTCTTGCTAAGATGAATCTTGTCTTAAACAATATCCGTGGAACGATTACATGGGCGAACTCCTATCGTCAAGATCCATATGACAGCGTTGAAAATTTTGATTATGTAATGGTCCAATCCGCCTTTTAACGTGGATGAAGTAGAACTGGATATGGTGAAAGATCAGCCACGTTTTAATACCTATGGTGTTCCGTAGAATAAAACAAAGAAGGCAAAAAAAGACGTCAACGAAACCGTGCCAAATGCAAACTATTTGTGGATTAGCCAGTTTGCAACTGCTCTGAATAAGCATGGGCGTGCGGCTTTGGTTATGGCAAACACTGTTTCCGATGCTGGAAACAACGAAAAAAAAATCCGCAAACAGCTGATTGAACGCGGTCTGATCAGCCAGATGGTAACTCTGACATCCAATATGTTCACCAGTGTTACTCTGCCTGCTACACTTTGTTTTTTTGACAGGGACAAGCAGAAAAAGGATGAAATTCTATTTATTGATGCTAGAAATGTTTTTACACAGATTGACCGAGCACATCGAAAATTTTCTGATGAACAGATTCGCAATTTGGGAATTATCACTCGACTGTATGAAGACAAGACAGAGGAGTTTGAAAATCTTTTGGCAGAGTATCGGGAAAAGTTTGCACAAGCCTCTGAAGTTTTCGATGATGAAGATGTGATGCCTAAGAGCTATTGGCAGGAAAATATTGACTGGCTGATGGAACGCTTCCCGGATGGTAAATATGTGGATGTAACCGGACTGTGCAAAGCTGCTACCATCGAAGGTGAAGATGACATTGCAGATAAGGACTATTCGCTGAACCCCGGTCGTTATGTGGGCGTAGTCATTGAAGATGACGGCATGACCGAGGAAGAATTTAAGGCAGAAATGCTCTTGCTCAATAAAGAACTGTCTAAACTGAATGAAGAAGCATACGGATTGGAAGAAAAGATTGCAAAAAATTTAAAGGAGTTGTTTCTATGAGTTATAGATATTTTATGGGATATAAAATTCATCATAATACAGGATTTTATTTACCAAGTACGATTTTGTTCAGCAAAGAGGATGTTCAAATTACAGTTTCTATGGCAAAGGATGCTTTGGATTACGTTTTAAGTATGATTGCTTTGAAAAATCCAGTAATTGAGAAATATAAAAAGGCAAAAGCGGTCTTTTTAGGAATGAAAATGATTCTGGAGAATAAACAGCCATCAAAATTTACAAAAGAAGATACGAAAACAGCAATAGATGTGCTGGAATAAATCATGAATATGACCGCTCGGACGGATGCAGAAAAAGAACGGAATGCTCGATGTGCGTCAATCTGTAAGATGATGATTGATAGGTTTGGCGGAGAAATAAGATGAGTAAATGGGAAGAAAAACATCTTGGTGATTTAGTTACTATAAATCCAGAAGCACTTTCGATTAAGTATACTGGCAAAATTCAGTATATTGACATTGCATCTGTAAAATAACGGTTGATTGGAAGGTTTTACCCAATACGAAATGTCTGAAGCGCCAAGTAGAGCAAGACGAATCCTAAAAATGAAAAATCAGGGAGGAATGTCATGATCGCAGTCATTCACAAAGAAAATAAATTTGAAGAAGTAATGGAACATTTTCAAATCCAACGTGCAGAGTATGTTGTACAGGAGATTCATACTTTTGATGCTCAGACGCTGTATCTTCTTTTACAGCAGTTTCACAGGACTCCTCACAAACTTGTAAAGTTAACTGGTATGGCGGTATGATAATGTTGGAGATGATATATCCATGAAAAAAGTAAAGACACAAGAGGTGTCGAAATCTATGCTCGTAAATCTCGTATTACGAATAAGGGTGACAGTATTGGTGTCCAGTTCAAACAGTGTGCTGATTATGCAAAGCGTGAGCTGCATTTAGAAGATGATTTTAAATTTATGGAATATGAGGACAAAGGATTAAGCGGTTATTATTCTGATCGACCAGATTTTCAAAGAATGCTTCATGATATACAGGCAGGAAAAATCCGAGCGATTGTATGCTATAAGCTGGATCGCATTGGTAGAAAGACCACCGATTTGCTTCGACTGATGGATTTTCTGGAAAAAGATGAGGTAGATCTGTTGATCTGCTCCAATGGCATTAACACTGCATCTGGAGTTTCAAAAATCTTTATTCAGATTTTTGCTGTGGTTGCAGAATTTGAGCGAGATACTCTGACCGAGCGAATTACAGATAATATGATGGAGCTTTCAAAGGATGGTCGCTGGATGGGTGGCAAGACACCTTTTGGATTTACGATACGCAGAGCAACCACCAGAAGCGGAAAAGGAAAATCAGCACTCAGTTATCTGGGGAGCGTTCCAGAAGAAAAGAAGATTGTTGAGCGGTTATATAAGTTGTTTTTAACCAATCGCTCCATTAAGAAAACAGCAGATGCGTTAAATTAAGAGGGCTATCGTACACAAAGCAGGAGTTCGTTTAACACATCTACGACCAGATTGATTCTTAAAAATCCCATTTACTGCATCGCAGACAAATCAAGCTATGATTATTTCATAGAGCATGATGGAAATATTTTTGGCAATTTGGATGATTTTGATGGAAAGAGAGGATTGTCTGCTTATAACAAGACTGCTCAGGAGAAATACGAAGACAGTGACAGCACATTCATCTCACCAAAGTTTG
>JAHHTO010000201.1 GCA_020024595.1 Schaedlerella sp. | reverse complement strand
GATAAATCCGAACAGATATAACGCTCAGTTCTTTGACTTCTTATAGGCAATCATGCCCTTTATAATAAGCGCCAGTACCACCATTACAGCGGTAAAGATTCCATAAGTGAGTATACTGCTATACCATGGTGCTGATTGCATTGCATAATATAAATCAGGGTGCTTTCTATAATCGGAAAAAACATATAGACCATGGCCAACAAAGACTCCGACACAGCAGCCAATAATGGTATTCAGTATTCGGTTCACTTTGATAAAGTTCTTTTTATTTGAATCATTCCTTTCCTGAGGATCAGGGGAATCACGGCGATGGAATTCTGATGGTTCAGGGATTTGGACATCCTCCGGCATGCTGGGCCGCTTCTCCGCAGGATTCACGCCCATGTGACCACCACGGCGCAGCGGGCAGCGGAAGATACCGTGAGCGGCGTGCTGGACGAGGTGATGTGAGACAGATATGAGAAACTTTGAATCTGTCTATCGGAAGATTTTGAGATGCCTAACAGTTCGGAGAACCGAAGTTCTCGATTAGCCTATGCAAAAGAGTCCTTCATCAAATGCGAATAATCTGCAATCAAAAACTTGCAGTTTTCACACCAATGAGCTATCGGCCAACCATCCAATGTCCAGCTGTCATACTCATCCGGAGGCAACATAACCGCGTGTTTTTTTGCAAGGATTCTATTTGACATTAATTTGGGGTAGCATTCCCCATCTCGCAGGAAAAATTTCAAGCCTCGACCGCCTAAAACACCGTGAGCCATCTCTCTCCCGCATTTCGGACATTTCATGCACTTTTCCCCCTTTTTTAGTTTCAATGATCTGTTCGAAAAAATCTGTTTTTTCAATATATCTCTGCAAAATATAGCTGTCAACTGCAAAGCACCAATGACAATGCGAGCAAATGAATCCCGTATGGGTCAGATTCTGGGGCAAAAATTATTGCGGTGCAAGTGAAGTGACTAAAACAAAAGAAATGTCGATC
The DNA here is from genome assembly GCA_020024595.1 of Schaedlerella sp. GTDB lineage: Bacteria > Bacillota > Clostridia > Lachnospirales > Lachnospiraceae > Schaedlerella. The sequence goes on along the minus strand of JAHHTO010000201.1, from coordinate 3,036 downwards.
TTCTATATCTTGCATCCCTTTATCACGAATAGCAATGTTGAGCCATGAATCAACATCGCACTGTCCTTCGTTTTCCAAGCCTACAGCGCTCACAGTTCCATCACTGCGCAAGCCCGGTGTAAAGCCATACCCAGCAGATACAGCGACTATGTTCTGCCAAGTGCTGATTTCATTGATAGACTTTTTGAAACGATTTCCAGTTTGCGTAGCTAAAACAGTTCCGTCAGATTTGACACCAACGATGTGGTAATCGCCAGCTGAAATCGCTGCAATGCCTGTCCAATCACTCACATTGCATTGTCCAAACGTATTATCGCCTGCAGCAACAACGGTGCCATCTTTTTTAAATGCAACAATGTGTCCCAGAACTGTTTTATCCTTACTGGTACTTCCGCCGATTGATATCGAAACAATGTCATCCCAAGCATCTTTATGGCTGGCAATTCCGGCTGACACCTGTTCACTGTTCAATCCGGTAATGTGAATTAGATCGCTTCTCCATAACTTTTTCTTGCGCTTTCTTGGCAATTAAACAAAGCGATCAATATTGAGGGTATACCCCATAATTTCTCCAACATTTGTAATTTGACCCTGGACGGCAACAGCGTCTCCAACTTCCAGATTAGAAGCGATATCTAGCTGTTCATCATTCTGAATGTAGCATTGTACACCAACAATGGCAAATTGGTCATTCTGTGGGAGCAGGCTGATGTAGGTGCCGCTGCTGTCAATAACCGCCAGACGCCCAGTAACTTCCACATACATATCGTCATAAGTTTTCTGCGCTTTCAAAGCATTCTTATCCAGTAAGGACATCATATCATCTACACTGCACGGTGTATAAGAGATTTCAGGATCATCGGCCGTATCTGTTTGAGAGGAACTCTGCTCAGTTTGAGAATCGCCGCTGGGTTTCTTTACCGCTTCATCTCCGGATGTATTGGAAAATACACCGATCATGACAAAAATGATCAATACCCAAAACCAGATTTTTGTATAGAAGGGCTTTTTGTTCTTTGAACCGCATTTTGGACACGATTTTGCGTTCTTTGCAATTTCCGCACCGCAAGACTTGCAATTTATCATTTTATTTTCCACCATTTTAATTTCTCCCTTCATTTTCTCCTGCTGCACCAGAATGATTTTCTCTTTTTAGGTACAGTGATTAGACCAGAACCAAAGCAACGTCATCCATACTACCTACCTCTAACTTACTGATTTGACTTATTGTAGCGGTCCTATTTTCCATATTGTACTGCTGTAATTAGTATAAAGCAAGTTAAAAAAGTAGTTTCAGCCGTAATGATACCTCTGCTAAAAGTATACACTACTATAAAGAGGTGACTGTTGCATGGATGATCGCTTTATTCGTGAGCGTATATCTGATCTACGTATCAAAAAGGGCGTATCTGAATATAAAATGAGTCTGGATCTTGGTCATAGCAAAGGATATATCCAGAGCATTTCCTCTGGGAAATCCCTTCCGTCAGTGACAGAGCTGCTTTATATTTGTGAGTATCTTGGTGTGACTCCGAAAGCGTTTTTTGACGCAGATTCTGCGGCTCCACAAATGGTGGAGCATATACATGACTTAGCAAAAGATTTGTCCGAAAAAGATCTGCAGGTTTTAATCTATGTAGCAGAGAGGCTCAAGGAAAAAGATAGGTGAGTCCGATATTGATGGTCCCATATGGGTCAGAATCTGGGTCAACCTTTGGCCCGGATTTTTTCATGCAACTTTTGGGGTCTAAAACAAAAAGAAACCGTCTGATTTCTCTTAAAATCAGACGGTTTATGGTTGCGGAGACAGGACTCGAACCTGCGACCTCCGGGTTATGAGTGCTGGATGATCCAGACCATGATTTTTGATGATCTGCCGCAAAGTGCTGCGGCGCAAGGATTTCATGGATTCAACCTGTGACAATTTGCGGCGGGATTTCACCGCATTTCACGGTCTTGGCCCCCCTGTAGTCCCCACGGAACCCCATTGCCGCCCTGTGATACAGCTGTTAAAAGTTTTAGAGAGGTTAATGGTTCAAGTTTGGAGATATTAATTCTGCACAATAGAAGAGCAGTTATAAAAAACTTGACAAATTCAATATAATGTGATATTGAAAAGAAATCAAAATATACGACTTAATGCGCCAGAAACTATGTATAGATTCTGATAAAATTCATAGTACTATATATGGTATTTGACACATGCCAATCTGATGTGTATAATAAATATAGAAAAATATCTTGCTATTTTTTGATCGTTGTGGTATACTATGCAATTCCGCTCAGTATGCTGCTACATATCTTTACAGAAAAGGAGGGATAGAAATGCAACAGGCTCGCATGATTGGTAACTTTATTAAGAGTCAGGCTGATAGAAGGCATATGTCAATTGCTGATTTAGCAGAAATTTTAAATTGCACAGATCATCAGGTGATGTCCCTCTTGAAGGGAAGAGCGCTTGCATCGTTTAGCCAATTATCCCTTTTAGCACAGCGGTTTGAAATTTCCGTGGCAGAAATTTTGCATGGCAATAGTGAGACCTACAACGAAACAGTTGTGCACTGTATGAATAGATTTCAAAATCCTGAAAATCGTGAAAAAATATTGGATTTGATTGATGACTATATGGATATAGTAGATGCGGTTAGTGATAATTAAACAATCTATTGGGGGAATGAAGGCATAGTTAATAACTATGCCTTTTTTCATAGGAGGTTAGGATGGAACAGTGGCTTAGGTTAGAAGAAAAATCAGCGGAGATAGTCCCAGAAATAAAAAAAATAGTATTAGAAAAAACGGAAAATATTAATTTCAAGGCAGAGTTTCCTAATCAATTATTGAGAGATGATACACTTGACTTGCTGGATAAATACTGTACAGTAATTTATTTCCCACTAGAGGGAGAACTGAATAACGGTTTTCATATTACGGATATTCCCCAGAAAAACGGAGAAAATCAACATTTTGTGTTTATTAACACAGCACAAACCTTGGAAAAACAGGTATTTACAGCAGCACATGAATTAGGCCATGTAT
>JAHHTO010000200.1 GCA_020024595.1 Schaedlerella sp. | reverse complement strand
ATGATTTAGCAAAAGCTATTTCAATATAAAAAAGTGATTTTGATCACTTTTTTTCGGTAACAGGTTAGTTGTATCTAATATCTTAACTAAGGAGGAGAGGTAATATGAGAATAGCATTGGCAGGAAATCCCAATAGTGGGAAGACTACAATGTACAATGCGTTGACAGGAAGAAATGAACGCGTTGGAAACTGGGCAGGTGTTACAGTAGAAAGAAAAGAAAGCCCTATAAAGAAGGGATATTTTACAGGGAAAGAAGAATTGGTTGCGGTGGATTTGCCGGGTGCATATTCGATGTCACCATTTACATCAGAAGAAAGTATCACCAGCAGCTATGTAAAGAATGAAAATCCAGATGCGATTATCAATATTGTGGATGCAACAAATTTGAGCAGGAGTCTTTTCTTTACCACACAGCTTTTGGAACTGGGGATTCCAGTGGTAGTTGCACTGAATAAGAGTGATATCAACCAAAAAAAGGAGACTAGAATTGATGCAGTTTTGCTGGCAGAAAAATTAGGGTGTCCTGTAATTGAAACAGTGTCTACGTCTGCAAACGACAACGGTCTTGGAAAGGTTGTAGAACAGGCGGCAGCTTTAAAAGGAGCTGGACAGAAAGCACCGTATGTACAGGGAAATGTTGATCTCCGGAATAAAGCTGAGGTAGAAGAAGCAGATAAAAAGCGATTTGAATTTGTAAATACAATTGTAAAAAATGTTGAAAAACGTAAAATACTTACAAAAGATAAAAATCAGCAAGATAAAATCGATGCGATTCTTACTCATAAGATTATTGGAATACCGATTTTTGCAGCAGTGATGTTTTTGGTTTTTTACATATCCCAGACAACAGTTGGAACATGGCTGGCGGATTGGCTGGTAGGCGGAATTGAAACCTTCCAGAGCTGGGTTGCTGGTTTAGTAGAAAATGCAAATCCATTCTTACAGTCTTTATTGGTAGATGGTATCATCGGTGGTGTAGGAGCGGTTGTAGGATTCCTGCCATTGGTAATGGTAATGTATTTCTTGATTGCTTTGCTTGAAGATTGTGGTTATATGGCAAGAGCTACTGTTGTATTGGATCCGATCTTTAAGAGAGTTGGATTATCTGGTAAATCTGTAATTCCAATGGTTATTGGTACAGGATGTGCAATTCCAGGAATTATGGCGTGTCGTACAATTCGTAATGAAAGAGAAAGAAGAGCAACAGCAATGTTGACTCCGTTTATGCCATGTGGTGCAAAAATGCCGGTTATTGCATTGTTTGCAGGTGCTTTTTTCGCAGATACTCCATGGGTAGGACCGATTATGTATTTTGTAGGAATCTTCCTCGTATTTTTAGGAGCTCTGCTTGTAAAGAAAATTACAGGATACAAATATAGAAAATCATTCTTTATTATCGAACTTCCGGAATATAAAGTTCCAAGTTTGAAAAGAGCGGTTCTGTCTATGCTTTCTCGTGGTAAGGCATACATCGTAAAAGCAGGAACTATTATTTTGGTTTGTAATGCAGTAGTACAGATCATGCAGACATTTACTTGGCAGCTTCAGGTTGTGGAAGAAGGAGCAGAAAGTACATCTATTCTGGCATCAATTGCTTCTCCATTTGCAGTACTTTTGATTCCTGTAGGATTTGGAGTATGGCAGCTGGCCGCGGCAGCAATTACAGGATTTATTGCAAAAGAGAATGTAGTTGGTACACTGGCTGTTGTATATGGATTGACAAACTTTATTGATACTGATGAATTTGCATTGGTAGGAAGCGGAAATGAAGTAGCAGCAGTAATGCAGCTTACAAAAGTGGCAGCACTTGCTTACTTGATGTTTAACTTGTTTACTCCACCGTGTTTTGCAGCAATTGGTGCAATGAATTCAGAAATGCAGAGTAAAAAATGGCTGTGGGCAGGAATCGGTCTTCAGTTTGGAACAGGTTATACAGTTGCATTTTTGGTATACCAGTTCGGTACTTTGATCACAACAGGTGCTTTGGGAGCTGGTTTTGTACCTGGACTGATAGCAGTAGCCGTCTTTGTAGTAATTATCTTAGGCTTGATACATAATACAGATAAGAAGTTTTCTGCACAGTATCAGTTGGATTAAAACAGAAAGGAGTGTGAACTGTTATGGCAAACATTGTTGTTGTGGTGATTCTGATTTTGATTATCTCATTTTCGGTTGTGCAGATTGTAAAGTCGAAAAAAAATGGTCAGAAATGTATCGGGTGTCCGTCGGGATGTAGTTGTTCCGGGAAAGAAGAGAAGCATTCCGCATGCCATAGTGCGAAAAAGCATCACACTTCAAAAAGATAGAGCTTCAATTAAATAAATAAAAGCCTGCATCATGTGAATGCGGGCTTTTATTTATATCATTCATGTGAAATGAATTTTTTTATAGCTTCAAAACTTTCTTGACTAATATCATGTTCAATTCTGCAGGCATCTTCTGCAGCAGTTTTAGAATCTACACCTAAGTCAATCAGCCAGTCTTTGAATAAGGTATGACGCTCATAAGTTTTTTGCGCAAGATCCAAACCTTCTTCAGTAAAAGAAATATATCCTTCTGGTGATACAGTGATATAGTTTTTAGTTTTAAGGTTCTTCATCGCAACGCTGACACTTGGTTTTGAAAAATTCATTTCTGTTGCAATATCTACAGAGCGGACTACAGGGAGACGTCTGCTCAGAATAAGAATAGTTTCCAGATAGTCTTCCATAGATTCTTCGGAACGGTGATGGATGTATCCCATAATGCTACCTCCTTTTAGTGTATAATACCATTTTACAGTGAAGATGACAATGGATTTTTAATGGCGGGATGAAGTTATGATAGTCTTATTGAATCAAAACAGAGACATTGATGAAATGTCCATACAAAGTCGGAAAAAGTATTTATTGAAAAAAATGAAAGATCGGGGGATGAGGATCACAGAACAAAGAAGTCTTCTTCTGGATATTCTTTTGGAAGGTAATTGTACTTCCTGCAAGGAAATCTATTATAAGGCCTTAAAGAAGAATCCAGATATAGGAATAGCAACGATATATCGGATGCTGGATCTGCTAGAAGAGCTAGGGGGAGTTGAAAAGAAGAACAGATGTCAGCTTATAAATAGCTGTCACCTTAAAAATCAAATGAGTTGTAAAGTTGTTTTGGAAGAAGGCACAGACTGTGAACTTTCTGAACAATCTTTTCTAGAGGTATTGGAAAGTGGGTTGAATGAGAAAGGGTATACAAAAGGAGAAAAAATTAAGAACATTGTAATTGAATTTCCTGAACAATGATAAAATTTCTCATTAGAAAGAGGCGGACTGGAAAAAACAAAGAGAGTATTGTATGATAGTTAAGTAGGATTCAGATATGCTGATGGGAGGTATGTTCAATGAAGAAACATAGATTTTGGGCATGGGCAATGGTAATCTGTCTGGTAATGACAATGTATACAGGTTACGAACATAAGTAGGAGGAATAGATATGTTAAAATGTTTAGAGTGTATTGACTTAAAAAAAACGGGAATCTTTTCGGCAGGTGTTTTGTTTGGAACTGTGGGAATTAAACTTCTGGCAAGTAAAGATGCAAAAAAAGTATATACAAATTGTACTGCAGCAGCACTCAGAGCTAAGGAATGTGTGCTGAAAGTTGCTGCCAATGTTCAGGAAAATGCAGAAGATATTTATGCCGAAGCACAGCAGATGAATGAGGATCGAACGAAGGCAGACAGTGTTTGTGGGGAAGAATCTTTTAAAGAAGTTGAAGAATAAGCTGTATATAGAAACACCTGTAGGAGACTGCAGGTGTTTTTCTAAGGAGAAGTTAGTTTTATATATTGAATAAAAGAAAGAGAGCATAAAATGAAATATATAATCAAACATGATATACGAGGACGCATGCGTATCCACATGATTCAAAATAGGATGACGGATCAGCAAGCAGATACTGTGCAATATTTTTTAGAAAGCCAGCCTTGTGTAATCTCAGCAAAAGTACAGGAGAGACTTGGAGATGTTGTTATTCAGTATGAGGGGTCAAAAGAGGAAATTTTAGGAATTCTAA
>JAHHTO010000020.1 GCA_020024595.1 Schaedlerella sp. | reverse complement strand
TTCCCACAGCGTGATTGTTTACATATCCCATCGGAAGCTTTCCGATATGTTCTGCTAATTTTAGTCGGACACTGCATATGGTTCGGTAAGCGAAGGTGTGCGACATCATGCCTCCAATGTAGGAAAGAAGATAGCCGAGCAGCAATCCGGCAAGACCGTAAAAAGCCCACCTTATCACAAAATCGGCATGGATCGGTGTAGCTACTGCCGTATGCTGCAAAAGCTCAGCCATTACCCGATAGATTGAAAGAAATGGTGTGAGTTGCACAATGGTTCCCAGTATGGAAAAAAAGGAACCACAATAAAGGGTTACCGGATTCTCACCGGACAACTGAATCAATCGTGAGATTCCTTGGGGTTGTTTTTTCTTCTTTTTCATATCAATTCTCCTTTCATTTCGTGTCTGATTTTCAGACCGAATTCGTTCTGTACTCCTAAAATGCCACAACGAGAATATCCCTTGCGGAATATTCTCGTTGTATTAAGGTTTTATATTTTGTTTTCGGTACCTCGATAAAAGATTTTACGCCGTACCTCAAGTGCATCTTTTGCATCGAAGATATCTGGACCATCGGTAAACTTTCCGTTATATACCAGCCCCCATGCACCATACAGAGAGTACAGAGAGAAAGCCTGTACATTTTCTTCTGTGATTCCCAGATCAGATGAGATTTTTCCTTCTTTTACTCCCTGTAGAATGAACTTCGCATGAGATGCTGACATCTTGTTCAACATTTGAGCAAAGTCCCACAATTTATAAGAACTGTCGGTGATTGATGGAGCGGAGCCTGTCTGAAATCTCTCCATATACCCTCCGATATCCTCAGTTACCAGCTTTGCATACACAGACTTCTTTTCATCAAAGGAGATCGTATCATCTTCCAGTATTTTACACCGCCGCTCGATCCGTTCCGTGAGATACTGTTCCATGACTGCAATATAGATGTCCTGCTTGGATTTGAAATAATAGTAAAACATCCCAGGCGCTCCCTGTATTTCATCCAGGATGTCCCGAACAGACACGCCTTCATATCCTTTTTCAGAGAACAGACGGGCAGCCACCTCGATCAGCTCTTTTCGCCGGACTTCCGGCTTTTTACTGTTCTTTTTTATCGTGTTCACCTCCCAAATTCACATATTAGTTTCTACTAACCTACTATCCTTAAATTGACGCCGCATTCACAGAACGAGCGTCTGTCTAAATAATACTTCCGAATATCTAAATTGTCAATGGTAAATATTTATATAAAAATCAATTTTTAATCATGGCTCTTTTCGTTCTTGTCTTGGCATTTGACTGACCGGAATAAACACGCTTTTTCCATAGCTGCTTTTTCCCAACTCTGATTTTGTCTTTATACCGTTTTTGCGCTCCACTGGCTTTGTGATCACGTTCATGGACAAGGATTTTCTAGTCTGCTCATAGCCGGCAATGATCCTTTGCAGCTCTCCAATCTCGGCGTTTAAGGCACCCTGTTCTTTGGCGTACTTGTAAAGGTCAATGGTCTGCTGGTCGATAATGGCTTCATAAGTATGTTCAAAAATCGTCCATTCGTTCTCAGAAATATAGTAGCTTTTCTTATCCTTGAAGTGTTTGCGGGTCTTAAAATTGATAGTATATCCTAAATACTCCCGCTTTTTCAGAATATTTACGATGGTAGAGGGACCCCATCCATAGGGGTTTGTGACCGGCTTTGTTCGGTTCACTCCCTCGTTAAATCGGGCAAGATAGATGGCAGGGATTTCCCTCAAAAAGCAGTTCTTAGTCAAATGATGAACTATTATCTAAAAAAATGATGTATTTCCATGTATGTAAAAGGCATGACAACAAACGATATTGAGAGTCATATCCGCTAACTGTATAATATTGAAATTTCTGATAGTACGATCAGCAGGATTACAGACAAGATTCTTCCGATTGTGAAAGAATGGCAGGAACGATCTCCGGAAGATATTTATGCCGTTGTTTTTATGGATACGAGACACTCTTATTTCGTACTCTTATAAAACAAATTAAATTTCTCAACAATATCACTTGACTATGCTACCCGTTAGAAACTTGCTTAATAAAGCCCCTAATAATGAACTGCACCCTAAAGGTTGGATATAAAGACTAGCAAATGGAGGTTTAGTTTACTTGGGAAAGAATTTCTTACAAATAAATTCAAAATATACATAAAACAGACAGGTGATCAGCTTCCTAGCTAATCACCTGTCTGTTTTCTCTCTTTTTAAGGAAGTAGCTAAGGTTCCTATAGCCACCCCCAACAACATCCATATTTACTTAAGCACATCTGCAAAGGCTTTTGTTATCAAGTGCGGTCGTGTAATAATGCTTCCTACCACCACACTATAACATCCTAAATCAATCACCCGTTTTACCTTTTCAGGTGTATTGATATTCCCCTCTGCAATTACTGGATGCTTCACTTTCTTTAAGATATCTCTTATAATTTCAAAATCATTATTTTCAATCTTTAATCCAGAACTTTGCTCTGTATAGCCTACCAGTGTTGTTCCAATAAAATCAAAACCAATCCCATCTGCGTGAACCGCCTCTTCTACTGTGGAGCAATCTGCCATAAACAGCTGGTCCGGATATTTTTTCTTCACTTCCGCAAAAAACTCATCTAACGACTGCCCAGTCGGTCGTAAAGAATTTGTAGCATCAATAGCAATTATTTCTGGCTTTACCTCCATAAGTTCCTCTATTTCACGCATAGTTGGAGTAATATATACTTTACAATTCCCATAATCCCTTTTTACGATTCCTATTACCGGCAAATTTGTACGGCTTCGTATTTCCATAATATCGTCTTTCGTATTTGCACGAATTCCATAGGCTCCTCCTTCTTTTGCCGCCTGTGCCATTCTTCCCATAATATAAGAAGAATGTAACGGTTCATAAGGTAATGCCTGACAAGACACAATCAAATGTCCTTGAATCGCCTTCAGAATGCTTTCTCTGTCGCTCTCTCGTTCCTCTATTCTACTTACTTTAATTTTGACAACAATCTTCTCAATTGTTTGAGATTTTCCCTCCATCATTCCGACTTTGTGCGCATCACTAGGATAACAAACCATGAAATCCCCTTTTCTCAAAAAATATCGTCCTTCTTCCTTTCCTGTATAAAATCCAATATCTTTTATAGAATCAAATGGTGTGTCTTCCTTCAAAGAATTTACATTTGCAGTCGCAATACCTTCCACACCTTTTACAATGTAATGTACATCGATATATTTCTGATGTGCCTCGTATTTACATTCGTTCTCCGGTTTTGACATAAACCTGACTGGATTACAGAAAATTCGGTCCTGAACCAATACAGTATTGGGTTCCACTAATTTTCCTTCTCCCAAATTTGCTAAAAATGATAATACCTTATACAATTCCGGATACCCAGAATAATTTTTATAATTAGAAATCGAATCAAAAATCATATTTATTCCCTCATATGAATATGTTATTTTTTTTCAAAGTGTCTCTCAAAGTTCTTACCATTATACTGTATCCAACCGCATTAGGATGAAGTCCATCATAGGTTGTTCCATCCTTGATTTTTCCAGTATCAGGATTGACAAGTTCACGATAATAATCAATGTAGATCATACTCTTTTCTTTTGCCACACGTTCAATCCAACAATTGATATCCTTAATATATTGCATTCTTGTATCTTCATGTAAAGACACCGGCATATCGATTGGCAATATGGATGTAAGAATCAATTCCATATTTCTCGTTTCTGCCTGATAAATAATATCTGTGAAATTATCCTTTGCAGTTGTTACTACTTCCTCATATGGTTTTGGTTCCAGTCGTTTCCAATAGTCTCCCTCCAGATCAATAGAATCATTGATTCCAATTCCAAGAATACAATATTTCGGCTGTAACTGAATCGCGTCTACATAGAACCTTTTTCTCAAATATGTTGTTGTGTCACCTCCAATACCTCTGTTAACAATCAAGCAATTGTTTTGGTGAAAATAGCTATTTAATTCCCAGTAATGGGTAATGGAATCTCCGATAAAAAGAAAGTCAGGACATTTTTTTTCATATCTCAAAGAATGATTCTTTATATCAAATTCTTTTCTTCGGCTATCAGCTGCTACATTTAGAGAAAAATATTCTAATCTTGTATACCCTTCTGATGTACTGATCATTTTACACCTCCATTATTATTGTTAAACCTTTCTCAGCAAATACCGTAAATTATCCCCCACATATATCAATACAAATATATTTTTTCATCCTACCACACCTTAATTGTAGAAAGGTTCCAATGTTACATTGGAACCCTTATCTCCATTATTTATTCAAACCATCTATTGCATCTTTTATCATTTGAATACATACTTCAATCTGTTGTTTGTCATTCTCTATAATATCTGGGAGTGGTTTTCTGACACCACCAATATCAATCCCCTGCGCTCTTAAAATTTCCTTCATAACTGCATACAAATTTCCATGGCATGCACACATCGCATAAATAATTCTGTCTATTTTATATTGAATCTCTTTTGCCTTTTGGAATTCTCCGTTTTGAATTGCTTTATCTGCTGCAAGGAACAATTCAGGCATAACCGCATAAGTGCCTCCGATTCCCGCGTCAGCTCCCATCATTCTTCCACCCACAAACTGTTCATCTGGTCCATTAAACACGACACTGTCTTCTCCCGAAACATCCTTGAACATCTGAATATCCTGTACTGGCATGGAAGAATTCTTCACTCCGATCACCCTCGGATTTTCTCGCATCTTTTTATACAGTGGAACGTTCAACGCAACACCTGCTAACTGTGGAATATTATAAATGACAAAATCAGTATTTGGTGCAGCTGCGCTGATCTCATTCCAATAGTCTGCGATCGCATAGTCCGGAAGATGGAAATAAATTGGTGGAATGGATGCAATCGCATCTACCCCCACACTTTCAGCATGAGCAGCCAGTTCAGCACTGTCCGCTGTATTATTACATCCGACATGTGCAATCACTGTAATTCTACCTTTGGCAACTTCCATCACACTTTCAAGAATCTGTTTTCTCTCTTCTTTACTCTGATAGATACATTCTCCTGAAGATCCACAAACGTATAACCCTTTCACGCCTTTGTTGATCAGATATTCTGTAAACTGTTTCGTTCTTTCAATGCTGACACCACCATTGTCATCATAACATGCATAAAATGCAGGAATGACACCTTTATATTTTTCCAAATCTTTCATGACTATTCTCCTATAATTTCACTTAATTTTACTTTACGATCTTCAAATCTGGATTTTGTAAGAGCATCTGCTGTGGCAATGGCAGCTCTTGCGGCCTCTCCTGTTAATAACGGGCGGAACTCATCATCTACTTCAGCACCATGCATAATTCCATTAAAATAACTCATTTCATTTTTCATGATACTATGTAACCACATTGGCGGTTTTTTCCCCGGTTTACCATACATGATGGCTCCATCCATTTCTGTCCCGTGATAAATCCTCGTACGATCATCGTCTTCTTCCTTGGACTCATGAACAAGAAAATGTTCATCCTTTCCATCAACTTTCAATGTTCCACCGCAATCGCACATATCAAGACGAATCGCACCCTTGGTTCCCTGAATAAGAACATAATGCTCTGGCCAGTGAAATGCGGATCCCCACTCACACACTGCATAACGATTTCCTGAGAATTCAAGGTTTACAAACAGCATATCATCTTCATCGCCAAATGACTCTCCCTGATGCGCCACATTGCCTCCGGTCATAGTAACCGTCTCTGGTATTCCTCCCATAAGGAATTGAACACAGTCAAGTTCATGAATATGATGATACAAATGTCCACCCGATTTCTCGCGAATCTTTTTCCATGAAATCGTAGGCTGCTGTTCCTCCCACCCATTTCTGGCAGAATGACAGTATAACACGTCTCCGATGACACCCTCATTGATTAATTTTTTTGCATGACGTACACCATGAAAGAAATTCATTACATGTCCCGCCATAAATATCACTCCATGTTTCTGACAAGCAGAAACCATTTCGTCACAATCCTGATAGCTTAGAGCAATTGGCTTCTCACAAAAAACATCCACACCATGTTCAGCTGCCTTGATCACAGGCTCTTTATGAAGATAATTCGGCGTTGCAACAATAACGGCATCTACATCTTCTCTACTATATAAAGTATCAAGATCTGTTTCTACGTCACATTCCAGTTCATCTGCAATTGCCTTCCCATTTTCTGGATCAAGAACTGCAACTATCTTTGCACCTTCTTGTTCTTTCATAATCCTTCCTAATTCTGCTCCAAAATATCCTGTTCCCACTACGGCATAACCTATTGTTTTCATTTTTTACCTCCTATCTTAGAAATCCATTTATTATTTCACTGCACCTTCTGCCATTCCACTGGCTATTTTCTTCTGAATTAACATAAAGAAAATAACAGATGGAACCACTACTAACGTGGAAGCCGCCATCATATCTCCCCAATTCAAAATTTCTGCACCTTGAAGGGATCTTAATTTTACAGAAACTGTCATCATGTCTGTACTATTGATTAGGATCAAGGCATACAGAAACTCATTCCATGCATTGATAAAGGTATAAATAGCTGTTGCTACAATTCCAGGCATAACCAAAGGAATTACGATTTTCACAAAGGTCTGTACCTTATTCGCTCCATCCACTCTTGCCGCTTCCTCAATCCCGATGGGAACTGTTTTAAAGAAACCTACCAGCATCCATACAGCATAAGGAACACTAAATGATAAGTACACGATCACCAAACCTACACGTGTATTTGTAAGTCCAAGCTTTGCCATTACAAGTGAATATGGAATCGCCAATAGTATGGGTGGAAATAAGTATGTTGTAACAAGTGCTTTTGACATAATGTTTCCTAATTTTGGAAAAAATCTTACAATTCCATATGCAGCCATACAAGATATAACGATTGCAATGATAGTGGTACATAAAGCAATCACAATACTATTTGCAATATTACGAGCAAATACAAGATCTTCGATCACATGTACGAAATTGCTGAATGTAGGATTCTTTGGTAAGAAGCTTGTAGGATTTGCTGTCAGTTCCCCATTGGTCTTAATAGAAGAAAGCAAAACCCAAATCAAAGGAAATACTGCAATAACTGATAATAAAATCAGATAAACATGACACAAACCGTTTCCTATTATTCCTTTTTTCTTAGCCATTATTTCTCCTCCTTTTCCCATTTTGCAATAATTGCAAAGTAGATAAAACATACAAGAAGCAAGAACATCAGGAGTAAAATGGTAACTGCCGAAGATTTTCCAAGCATTTTTGTTCCCCAGCCCATGTTGTACGCATAAATCGGAACTGTCATTGTCTTATCTGCAGGACCTCCACCGGTCAACAGATAAATTATATCAAAATTATTGAAAATCCAAATTGTACGAAGCACAACCAACAAACCTACCACTACTTTAATATGAGGGAATGTAATATGCAAAAACTGCTGCCCCTTGCTAGCACCATCAATCTGTGCTGCCTCATATTGATCCTGTGGAATTGTCTGTAACGCAGACAATACATTAATCATGATCATCGGCGCACCAAACCAAATATTGATCATAACAAGAGTCAGAAACACGATACTACTGTCACTCAAAAATTGAGGGAGTTCATTGCAGATTCCAAGTTGTACAAGCATATTAGGGATAAATCCCGATACACCATTTAAAATCCACTTCCAAGAAAGTGCGATAACAATGGAAGGGAATGCCCAGGGAATAATCATCAATGTTCTGTAAACGCCCTTCAAATGTCTTACTCTATTCACACAAAGCGCTGCTGTAAATCCAATAAAAATCTGTCCTGCAAGTGATGCAATTGTCCATATGATAGAGTGAAAAAATGCTTTAAAAAAATCAGGATCTGTCAACACATCCTGATAATTTGCCAACCCAACAAAATCATACATGGGCCTTATCAAATGCTTCGTTGTCATACTATAATAGAGACTTGAAAAAATCGGATAGATAAGCAATGCACCTACAATAATCATTGCCGGAAGTACAAATATCCATCTCGCATAATCAACCTTAACTTTTCTTTTCACAAAATCTGGCCACCTTTCCTTTATATGTGACGGGAACGTGTTCCCGCCACACACACAAATACTTACTGAATCGTGCTAAATAATTCGTTTAATTCGTCCTCTGCTTCTTGAGCTGCTTTCTCAACATCTTCTCCATTCACAAGGATTCTCTGGAACATATTCTCAATCACGCTTTGTGACGTAAGGAGCCCTGCTTGCACACTCGGTCCGTGTTCAAATCCGATTGCTGT
Organism: Schaedlerella sp.; assembly: GCA_020024595.1. Classification (GTDB taxonomy): domain Bacteria; phylum Bacillota; class Clostridia; order Lachnospirales; family Lachnospiraceae; genus Schaedlerella. Next base: position 16,015 of record JAHHTO010000020.1, on the reverse strand, counting down.
ACCAAGATCCATTGTTTTCGTTATAACTTCCTCCGCATGTGCATATTTCTGCACCGTTTCATTTGCCTGATATTCTTCTGTATCAGAAATTCCTGTAATAGATGGAAGCATTCCTACCGGTGTTGCCATTAAAAACTCTGTATACGTTTCTGGCTCATATAGTTCTTTCATGAATGCTTTACAAATTTCAGGATGTTCTGAATTCTGCCATACAACCATTGGAATGTTCGAGGTTTCTGCTCCGTAATCTGGATCGTCTTCATGAATTTTTGGAAGTGGTGCACAGTCGATCTGATCTACAAGGTTCGGAGAGTTTGTTGCAACACCACTGATCTGGAACCCAGAGTTGAAATCAAATGCTGTTTTTCCCTGATAATACAGATTTGCTTGATCAAGAGTTACATAGTTAACAGAATCCTTCGGTGAACAATTTTTGTAAATATCAACCCAGAAATTAATTCCATCGATTGCGGCGTCACTGGTGATATTTGCTTGAAGATCTTCTGTAAGAAGACTTTCGCCTGCACTACTCACATAATAGTTAAGAAATCTTGTAGCCATCATATCCCCTGAACCACATGGGAATGAACAACCATAAACGCCATCTTTAGTCAATGCTTTTGCTGCTTTTGCAAATTCTTCCCATGTTACCGGAACCTCTAATCCAGCTGCGGATAACAGATCTTTTCTATACCACATAACCTGTGCATGCGAGTAAAGCGGAATTGAATAACAGGCTTCATCTTGTTCACCTTCAGACAATGCTTTTTCAGAGAATTTATCTCTTCCAATATCATCTATCAAATCATCTAACGGTACAATTGCACCGGCATCCATCATTTCAACAACATGACCAGGAAGAGCAGTACTCATATCCGGAACATTCCCTGATGCAAGACCTGTCGTCCATTTCGTATAGAAATCCGCCCATGAAAACGTCTCAATGTTAATTTTTACATCTGGGTGTTCTTCCATGAATTTATCTGCAGTAGCCTGAATTGATTCTAATCTAGGTCCCTGCGTAAATGAATGCCAGAAAGTGATTTCCCCACTCAATTCTCCATCATTTCCTCCATTGTTCGTTCCTTCTCCTTTTGACCCGCATCCAGCAAGTAATGATGTCATCAGCATCGTCCCTACTAATACCATTGCAAGTTTCTTTTTCATAACGTTCTCCTTTCTACGTTCGATTTACTTTTTGTATGTATCGTTCATCATAGTGCAAATATATCATTTATTTTTATCCATTTCTACTAACAGGAGAATTAATAGTAGCATTATACGCTTATTATTAATGTCTTTTTTACTCTTTTTTCTATTTACTGAGATTTCAAACAAAAAAACTGTTGTACGATATTTAGCTTCATTCATATCATACAACAGTTCATTTTCACAAATATATCTTATTGCAAGTACTTCATTTAAAGTTCTTTGGCCTCTGTCCTATAACGATTAGGCGTACACCCAAAAGCGTTTTTAAACTCTCTTATAAAATAGTTTGGATCTCCATATCCTACGCTATATGCTATTTCATTAACACTGTCGGTACTCACTAGCAGCTTTCTTGCAGCTGTGGACAGTTTAATTTCTTTTGCATATTCCATAGGTGATTTCCCCATATTTTCTTTAAATAGAGAGCTAAATCTCTGCTTACTCAACCCGATCATTTGAGCCATTTTTTCAGGAGTAAATTTTTCTTCTGGATGTAGAGTAATATAGTCAGCTACAATTCTTATTCTCGAATCAATTTTATTACATTTTAATTCCCTGAATACAATTTTCTCTAAATCGTATTCTCCAGTATCTTTTACGTTTGCCTGTGTACAACCTGAAACACCCCTGGTGGACAAACTTGCTATCAAAATATACAAATACCCTCTGATAAAACTTTTCTTAGCAACATGTTTTGATTTGATCCATTTATAGATTTCTTCAAAATATATTTCTTCTCCTCTAGCCTCGATCACACTCTGAAGACCATAATATTCTTTCAAAACATCCCTCCCCTCCCAAAAGAAAGAAGTAATAAAACGTATACTATAGAACTCAAAACTATCAGAAAGCATACAGCAGGACAAATTACATCCATGAGGGATATATACTATATCATTTTGTTTGACATGTATTTTTTCACCATCAATAAAAAATTCAGCCTCTCCTCGTACAATATATCTCAGCATATTATATGGGATTCTTGATTCTGGATAATACCAATCCTTTCCCATGCTATATAAATCAATATACAAAAATGTAAATTTAATATCATCAAAATCAGCCATTTTATTCCATTCCTCCATAAAAATTTTCCCATAAAATAAACTTCCAAACTGAAGTGATTTTCTCTTACATCAATTTGAAAGTTTACATAGTCAAGGAGACCTTCTCTGTATCACCACATCCGATGGAGCTGTTTTGCCTACACTCTTCGTTGTAGACTGTCCTGTCTGTTACAGAGAAAGAAACAAGCAGACGGTTTCCTCTTGCTTTATTTTGCCCGCTGAACTGTATAACTCAGGGAAGCGCCCGCCTTATCACTTTTGAGATCATCATAATACCAAAAGTACATGGTTCTACCGTATATATCCAATTCAAGAATCCCATCTGGCTCCTGTCCCTCAACTTTCAACGAATAGATATTCTTATTATGGGCGTATCCACAAACAAATCGTGTGTCAGGAAAGGTGGGATTTAAATCTTGCATCGCATCACTCAAGTTCAAGCTAGAACCAATATCTTCTTCAAAATGAATGATATACTTACTGTTTGGTCGCGCTATAACATACTGTGAATTTATATATGCGTATTTTATTTTTCCGTCAAAGTCCTTTTTCCTACACTTTGCTAATACGAACCCCTGTTTTGAATGATCAAGATTTTCTGCCCGATAATAGACTGTTACATATTCTTTTCCTTCCCATGTATGTAAAATTTCGGAAATATGGTTTAACATATTAGCATCTTTGTTGCTTTCCTCATCGCTTTTTGCCAATGTATCGTCGTGTTCAATTGCTTCTTCAATCGTGTCATAATACATTGCATCCGTTATGGTACTCTCATCTGTCTGCCCCCATGGTGGAAATAACGGCTGATACTCACTTATTACTTCGGGCTTATATGTATAGATCTCGCCCTCGCTTTCCTCATCAGTTCCGACTATGCACCCTAAAATAAACAGCCCTACAAGAGCCACAAAAATAACCCCCAACATGATTCCAAGAATCTTAAAAAGCTTTTTCATTAATTGTTCCTTTCTCAAGGCATTGTGCCATCTGTCTATGGCAGCGTGCGTTTTGCATCTTCGTCCTCGACCGTTGGGTTGCTTCGTTCTACTACAACAGCTAGGTAATGCTCCTCAGAACCAGCAATGCAAAATTTCCTCCGTAGGCCATCGCAAAGGAGTATGGTATTCTTCTCGCCAAGACACCGTACTTTCTACATTTCTAACAGACATTATTCCTGAATCCCTCGCATCGTCAACTGAATTCGTTTTTTCTTTAAGTCCACGCTCATGACTTTTACGTCCACAATATCACCAACACTTACTGCTTCCAGCGGATGCTTGATATAGCGGTCTGTAATCTGAGAAATATGTACCAGTCCATCCTGATGTACACCGATATCTACAAACACACCAAAGTCAATCACATTTCGAACGGTTCCCTTTAGAACCATGCCCTCTTTCAGATCTTTCATCTCCAGCACATCTGTCCGAAGAATCGGCTTTGGCATCTCTTCACGCGGATCACGTGCAGGTTTCTCCAGTTCTTTTACAATATCTCGTAACGTAATCTCACCAATTCCAAGTTCCTCAGCCAGTTTCTTATAATCTGTAATCGTCAATGACAAGCCAGTCAGATTACCACCTGTAATATCTTCTAATTTGAATCCCTGCTTTTTCAGCAGCTTTTCTGCTGCTTCATAAGATTCCGGATGGACACCTGTTGCATCCAACGGGTTTGTTCCTTCCTGAATTCTCATAAACCCGGCACACTGCTCATATGCCTTCGGTCCCAGCTTTGCCACTTTCAACAATCCACGACGATCCATAAAGCGTCCGTTTTCTTCTCGATATGCGACAATATTTTTTGCAACAGTACTACTGATACCAGAAATATATGACAACAACGGAGCTGATGCAGTATTTAAATCCACACCAACCTTATTTACACAATCTTCCACCACACCGTTCAAAGACTCACCCAGTTTCTTCTGGTTCATATCATGCTGATACTGTCCAACGCCGATAGACTTCGGATCTATCTTCACCAGTTCTGCCAGAGGATCCTGGAGCCGTCTTGCGATAGAGGCTGCACTTCGCTGTCCCACATCAAACTTTGGAAATTCTTCTGTTGCCAGCTTACTTGCAGAATAAACAGATGCCCCTGCTTCATTCACAATCACATACTGTACCTTTTCTGGAATCTCTTTCAGCAATTCTACAATGAACTGTTCTGACTCTCTGGATGCAGTACCATTTCCAAGAGAGATCAAAGACACATGATATTTCGGAATGATCTTCTTCAGCAAATCCTTAGATGCTTTGATTTTTGCCGGAGTAGTCGGGGCAGTCGGATAAATGACTGTTGTCCCAAGTACCTTTCCGGTCGCATCTACAACTGCCAGTTTACACCCGGTCCGGAATGCCGGATCCCATCCAAGCACAACCTTTCCAGTAATCGGTGGTTGCATTAATAGCTGGTGCAGATTCTTTCCGAACACTTCAATGGCTCCATCCTCTGATCTCTCCGTCAATTCATTTCTGATTTCACGCTCAATGGCAGGAGCGATCAAGCGCTTATAGCTATCCTCTATCACCGCTTTCAACACTGGGCTTGTATATGGATTCTCCTTGTGAATGACTTGTTTTTGCAAATATCGCAAAACATCCTCTTCTGGAGCCTCTACCTTTACCATCAGGAACTTTTCTTTCTCACCACGATTCAGTGCCAGAATTCGATGCCCTGCCAACTTAGAAATCGGTTCCTCAAATTCATAATACATTTCATATACAGACTCTGCTTCTTTATCCTTTGCTGTAGAGATCACCTTTCCCTTCTGCATCGTCTGCTTCCGGATCCAGCTTCGGTAATCTGCCTCATCAGAAATAGCTTCCGCAATAATATCCATCGCCCCTGCAAGTGCCTCTTCTGCAGATTCTACTTCCTTTTCTTTGGATATATATTTCTCTGCTTCCACTTCTAATGGTTCTTTTGTCTGTTGCAATGTAATCAATGCTGCCAGTGGCTCCAATCCCTTTTCTTTTGCGATCGTTGCACGGGTTCGGCGTTTTGGACGATACGGGCGATATAAATCTTCTACAACAACCAAAGTTTCTGCTTCCAGTATCTGCTTCTTTAGCTCTTCTGTCAATTTCCCCTGCTCTTCAATACTGGATAATACCTGTTCTTTTTTTTCTTCCAGATTACGCAGATACAACAATCTCTCATGAAGCTTACGTAACTGTTCATCATTTAATGAACCTGTAGCCTCCTTTCTGTATCGGGAAATAAATGGAATCGTATTCCCTTCATCAATTAATTGAATTGCTGCATCCACCTGCCAGCGCTTTACTTCAAGTTCTTCTGTCAGTTTCTGGTTAATATCCATATGTCTGTACTCCCTCTTCTAATTTCTGTAAAGATTTTTGTATATTTTTGATTTTATATTACCTTTTTATCCTCATATTGTATCGACAGCAGTATCAGCCCCTGCGGAGGGGCTGTCACGCCTGCTGCTTCCCTATTCTTTGCCTCCAGAATTTCTTTTACCTGCTCCGGTGTGTAGAATCCTCTTCCCACACGAAGAAGTGTTCCTACCATAATCCGTACCATGTTATAAAGGAAGCCGTTACCCCGAATCCGAATCACCAGTTCTTCGTCTTTTTTTTCAATTGTCAGTTCATAAATTGTGCGAACTGTTGTTTTTACATTTTTATGAATACTGCAAAAGCTGACAAAATCATGCTCTCCGACCAGATATTGTGCTGCCTTTTGCATCTTATCAACATCCAAACAGTATGACACATGATACGTTGTATGCCGCTTTATCGGATTCGGAACTTCCGCATTCCAGATATGGTATTCATATGTTTTCATACAGTCCTGATACCTTGGATGCCAGTCCAAAGGAACTTCTTCCGACTTTACGATTACAATATCTTCCGGAAGTCGTCTGCCTAATGCATAAGCCATCCGTGTTGCCGGAATGGGGGATTCCGTATCAAAAACCGCTATGTTGCCTCTGGCATGCACTCCAGAATCCGTCCGACTTGCACCAATGATCCGAATGTCCTCCCCTGTCATCTCCGACAATGTTTTATTCAACACTTCTTCAATTGTAATCCCGTTTGGCTGTACCTGCCAGCCGCAATAATCTGTACCATCATAGGCAACTGTCAATCTGACCCGCTTCATTTCATTTTCTATCCTTCTAATCGATGCAATCATCTATGCAAGTTTGTTTGTACCGTTCCAATAAGACAATTCGTGCATGACTGAATCATTATCAAAAAATCCATAATTTAAATGTTACAAATCGTCCAATCAAAATCACTGCTGCCATATAGAATATCATCACTGCATAAGCGACATAATCTTGTTTCTTATAAATCAACGGCTTCATCTTTGTTCTGCCCTCACCGCCATGATAGCACCGCGCTTCCATTGCCATTGCCAGATCATTTGCCCTGCGAAATGCAGATACAAATAGCGGTACTAATATCGGCACCATCGCCTTTGTTTTCTGAATCAGATTGCCACTTTCTAAATCTGCCCCCCTGGCAATCTGTGCTTTCATAATCTTATCCGTCTCTTCTAAAAGAATCGGAATAAATCGAAGTGCAATAGACATCATCATCGCAACTTCATGTACCGGCACATGTATTTTATTGAGTGGATGCAAAAGTTTCTCGATTCCGTCTGTCAGAGCATTCGGTGTCGTTGTCAACGTCATCAAAGAAGAGCCGATGATCAGATAAATCAATCGAATTGCCATAAAAACACAAGTCCGAAGACCTTTCTCATAAATGTGAATAAATCCCACATGTATCACTTCTTCTCCGCCTTTTGTGAGAAACAGATTCATCACAACCGTAAACATCAGTAAAATAATAATGGCCTTAAGTCCTTTGACTATAAATTTGAACGGTACACGGCTTATTTTCACCACTGCCACAAGAAATATCGTTGCAATCCCGTATCCCAAAAAGCTATTCTGTACAAACAGAGAAATCAAAAATAATAGAGTGCAGACGATTTTCACTCTTGGATCTAGCCGATGTATCAAACTATTTGCCGGATAATATTGTCCTATTGTAATATCTCTAATCATGGAAACTCCTCATAATCTCTTCTGCTGCTTCCTCTATCGTTGTCACATCTGTATGGATCGGAAGCCCCTGTTCTTTCAAATCATGCATCATATAAGTCACTTGAGGTGCTGCCAATCCCACCTGTTCCAATTCTCGATAATGAGAAAACACATCCTTTGCCGTACCATCCAACATCTTCTCTCCACGATTCATCACAATAATCCGCTCCACATATTTTGCAATATCTTCCATGCTATGTGACACCAAAATTACTGTCATTTTCGTCTGCTCATGTAAATGTTCTATCTGATCCAGGATCTCATCTCTGCCTCGAGGGTCTAATCCTGCTGTCGGTTCATCCAGTATGAGAACTTGTGGACGCATTGCCAGCACACCGGCAATTGCCGCACGTCGTTTCTGCCCACCAGAAAGTTCAAACGGGGACTGCTGATAATATTTTTCCGGAAACCCAACCAAATTCAGAGCCTCTCGTGCCCGTTCTTCGCATTCTTCCCGTGACAATCCCTGATTCTTCGGTCCAAAACATACATCTGTAAATACATCCACTTCAAACAATTGATGCTCCGGATACTGAAATACAAGTCCTACCTGGCTGCGAAGACTCTTCATATCATAGTCCTCTGCATAAATGTTTTTACCATTGTAATACAATTCTCCTGACGTCGCCTTGATCAATCCATTCAGATGCTGAATCAGCGTGGATTTTCCTGAACCAGTATGACCAATAACACCCACAAACTGCCCCGGAAGGATTTCCAGATTGATATCTTTCAGAGCATGCTTCTCATATGTGGTTCCTGGATTGTATATATAATTAATATGTTTAAGTTCTATTGACATTTTGCATTCTCCACAATTCTGTAATATACCTCACAAGTTCTTCTCTTCTCAAAATTCCTTTCGGAAGCTCCAGCCCCCTCTTTCTGAGTTCCTCCGCCAGCATTGTAACTTGCGGCACGTCCAGATGATATTTCTTCAACTCGTCCACCTGACTAAAAATCTCTCTCGGTGTTCCCTGCATCACAACATGCCCGCTATCCATCACATACACATGATCTGCATCGATCACTTCTTCCATGTAGTGCGTAATCAAGATAACCGTCACCTTCTTCTGTCTGCGAAGTTCCTGCACAGTCTGTAGAACTTCTTTTCGTCCATTCGGATCCAGCATAGCAGTCGGCTCATCCAATACTATACATTGTGGAGTCATTGCAATCACGCCAGCAATTGCTACACGTTGTTTCTGTCCACCGGAAAGTTTATTCGGTGAATTGGTACGATATTCAAGCATTCCAACTGCCTTCAGACTCTCTTCTACCCGCGTCCAGATTTCCTCTGTCGGCACCCCTAAGTTCTCTGGTCCAAAACCTACATCTTCCTCCACAACAGTCCCAATAATCTGATTATCCGGATTCTGAAATACCATACCGGCCGACTGCCGCACGTTCATCAATTCATTGGGATCTTTCGTATCTCGTCCGTTCACCCACATTGTTCCGCCTGTAGGGATCAGAATTGCGTTGATATGCTTTGCCAGCGTCGATTTTCCAGAACCATTATGTCCCAGAATCGCTACAAACTGCCCCTGCTGCACATCTATATTCACCTCGTCAATGGCACGATTCATACCAATGACATTTCCTTCATCGTCACGCTTTTCATATTCATAAACAAGCTCTTCTGCCTGTATCATTTTCATACGGTCTGTCCTCCCACTCAATGATTCGGCTACTTCACAGTTCAATAGTAACTATTTTAGTTTATCCCCCGTTTTTTTGCAAGTATCAAGCAAACTTTTATTGTTGCCTGCACAATTCTCCCCCTACAAAAATCTTCTCTCAGATAGATTTCAACTAAGACTTGACATTCTTCCGTATTCGGACTACAATTCTTTTCAGAACCTGATCAGTCCGATTTCGGACTTTTTTGTTTTGAAAGGGATATATTGATATGAGCAAACATATTATGGGAAAACGTCTGGCAGAATATAACAGTATGCTCAAAGAACATGAGTATTTGTACCGGCAGATTGCCCGACGGTTCAATCTGTCTGAATGCTCCTTTTGGATACTTTACTCACTTCGAGAGGCAAATGCGTCACTGACCCAGAGCGAACTATGCTACACCTTAAGTCAGTCTAAGCAGACCGTCAATTCTGCTTTAAAAAAGATGGAAAGTGAGGGTTATATCAAATTACTGTCTGATCAGGATCGACGCAGAAAGCAGCTATCCTTAACAGAAAAAGGCGAATTTCTTGCAAGAGAAACTGTTGACAGAGTAATTCTCTTTGAAAATCAAACTTTTGATAGCTTTACAGAAACAGAGCAAGAGGTTTTTCTACATCTGCTTCATAAATATACGGATAATCTGAAAAACAATTTTCTGAAAGGAATTTTAAATGAAGATACAACTATCTGAACATTTTACATACACTAAATTATTTCGGTTCTGTCTGCCTTCCATCGTTATGATGATTTTCACTTCCATCTACGGAGTCGTAGACGGACTATTTATTTCTAATTTTGTCGGCAAGGTTGCATTTGCCTCAGTCAATCTGGTTATGCCTTTCATTATGATGATCGGCGGAATCGGCTTCATGATCGGGACCGGAGGAAGTGCCCTTGTTGCGAAAACGCTGGGGGAAGGTAAACCCGAACTTGCCAACCGCTATTTTACCATGATGGTAAAATTGGCTGTTATCTGTGGATTAACCCTTGCAGTCATCGGTACGATACTGATTCGCCCTATAGCCCTCTGGCTGGGTGCCACTGATGCCATGCTCGAATATTGTGTGACCTACGGTAGAATTGCACTGATTTTTAATACAACATTTATCCTACAAAATGTTTTCCAGAGTTTTTTCGTTGTTGCACAGAAACCGAAACTGGGGCTGACCGCCATCGTCCTCGCTGGTATCACCAATATGGTACTGGATGCTTTGTTTATCGCAGTATTCCATTGGGGCGTTACTGGCGCTGCTCTTGCAACTGCTTTGAGTGAATGTGTCGGAGGACTGTTCGGGCTCTTCTATTTCCTACGTCCAAATACCAGTCTTCTTCGCCTTGTCAAAACAAAAATGCAGCCAAAAGTTCTGTTGATGGCATGTGGAAACGGTGCATCTGAACTGATGACCAATATTTCAACTTCCCTTGTCAGCATGCTTTACAACTTCCAACTACTGCGCTTTTCCGGAGAAAACGGAGTTGCTACATATGGTGTACTGATGTATGTACAATTTGTATTTCTGGCAATGTTCATCGGCTATACCATTGGAACTTCCCCCATTGTCAGTTATAACTATGGTGCCGGCAATCACAAAGAACTGAAAAACATGCTTCGCAAAGGTCTTTTAATCATGAGCATCGCCGGATGTATACTGATGGCTCTGGCTCAGATTCTTTCCGGTCCGCTAGCCAAAGTATTTGTAGGATATGATGAGACCTTATTTGACATGACGAAACATGCTTTCCGGATATTCTCATTTGCCTTTATTCTTGCCGGACTAAACGTATTTACATCTGCATTTTTTACAGCTTTGAATAACGGTGCGATTTCTGCTTCAATTTCTTTCCTTCGGACATTAGTATTTCAGATGCTATCCGTCCTTTTGTTGCCGCTAATTCTCGGAATCGAGGGAATCTGGATCGCAAATACCGTAGCAGAAATCTGTGCCTGTGCTCTGTCCGGAATATTGTTATTTAAAAACCGCAAACGATATCATTATATATAATTTAGAATCTTCCAAAGAAAAACGGTGTGACCTTCACGTTCACACCGTTCTCTGTCCTTACCAAGACAGACGAGTTTCTTATTACTACTAAATCTTCTTATCGTTCTGCTTTTTATTAACAATCACGATTCCTATACTGACCAGCACCAACGCTGCCAGATTCTTAATTGAAAAAATCTGTTCTCCCAGCAACAATCCCGATAATGCCACACCAAACACCGGAATTGTAAAGCCATAAACCGCTACTTTTCCAACCGGATTATATTTCAAAAGAATCGTCCATAGGCTAAACGCCACAGTAGAAAGCAACGCCATATACAAAAGCAGAAGGATAGACTTCCATGTAAAATGTCCTACCTCTCCTCGCAATGCCCAGCCGATTACAATCAAAAACACACCACCAATCAATGTCTGATACGCCGTAATTGTCATCGGGCTTTCTCTGTCAGAAATCATTTTTAAGAAAACAGTACTGATGCCATAAGCAATCGTGCATAATAACACCATTCCCTCACCTAACAGATGTACTCCGCCATCCAGGGCTCCTGGTTCCAGATTGACAAGGATCACACTTGCAAGACCAAGCAGACAGCCAATCCCTTTCTGCCATGTCATTTTTTCTGACTTTAACATATAATGCGCTGCAACAATCGAAACAAAGGCATTGGATGCATTAATAATCGAGCCTTTTGTCCCAGTGGTATGTGCAAGTCCGATATAGAAGCAAACATACTGTATAGTTGTCTGAAGTATTCCCTGACGGAAAATCACTCCGACGCTGCTTCTCTTCATTGTCAACAATCTCTTTTCCACTATGCATCCAATCAAAAAGGTCAGCACTCCAGATAAAAAGAATCGACATCCTGCAAACAGTACCTGACTTCCGGTTCCCTCGATTTCAAACCATTCATATCCGATTTTGATACATGGAAACGCACTTCCCCACAATGCACAACAGAGCAATGCCAAAATGCAGATAACCACCGGCTTTTGTATGATACTTATCTGTTCTTCTCTCTGATTTTTCATTTTTCTTTTTCTGGCTCTTCATATGTTTCACCGAAAGTATCCACAGTTACTTTCTTCATCACCTGCGGTTCCATCGGCTTATCTCCCCAGCTTGTCGGAGTTTCAGCAATCTTATTCACTACATCCATCCCCTCAATAATTTTTCCAAATGCGGCATATGCCCCATCCAAATGCGGTGATTTTTCATGCATGATGAAGAACTGAGACCCTGCAGAATCCGGATGCATTGCACGTGCCATAGAAAGGACACCTGGATCATGTGCCAAGTTGTTTTCAAATCCATTCTGTGAAAATTCACCTTTGATGTTATATCCCGGGCCTCCTGTTCCGGTTCCATCCGGGCATCCGCCCTGAATCATGAATCCACGGATTACACGGTGAAAAATCAACCCATCATAAAATCCCTTATTTACAAGTGATACAAAATTCCTTACCGTATTCGGTGCAACCTCTGAATACAGCTCCGCTTTCATGATATCACCATTTTCCATTTCAAATGTTACAATTGGATTTGCCATAATATTTACCTCTTTTCTGCTTTTTAGTTGACCTCATTTCCCCATACAGAAACATACGTTGTCAAATCATATGCTCTGCATATTCAAGAACGCTTTGCGCTATTGCTATTCTATCGAAAAAATTCTCTTTCGTCAAACACTATATAGGATCAGACCGCCGCGCTCCTCACATCCAGTTTCCCACAAATCTTTCAGCGAAAATGTTGTTGCCTCCCCATAGGTTGCTACAGTAATCTTAAAATCATCCTCAGTCTCTACATAACCATAACACAAAAACCAGTGCCATACGAAGTCTTTGTATTCTGGATTCTGATGTCGGAGCATCAGATATGGTACCGGAAACCCTGCATCAATCTGATATTTGATTACTTGCTTTGCTTCTTCTGCACTGTGTGTACCGGGAAATTCTCTCATATTTAAAGTTCTCTTTCGTCCGCTCTGTTCAGAATCCACTGTTTGAATCAATGCATCTTTTTGGCAAGCCATACTCAGATAATTTTCAAAGCCTTCAATATACATGGACAGTTTCTTCACTCCACCTACTCTCGGCTTGATATACGGCTTCATCTTCATTCCAAACTGAATATAGTCTTCTTTTGTCAAATGTTCAATATCATACGGATACAGCTGTCTCCAGCCCTTTCGCAGCGCAAAATAAATACAACTATCGCAGGCAGTTGCAGCAGCACATCCTCCCATATACATTACCACATTGCGAAACCATTCTTGATTTCCACCTACAACTCCTTCTATTGTGAAGTAATCCAACGCTTTCTTACGAATCGTCATATTCCAGCCTCTTCTTTTCTCTATTATTTCATACCGATTTTATTATACGTCCCTTTAGCCGATACCGCAAGTATACTCCCCCATCTGATATTTCTACTCTCTCAGCACAGTTTTGCCTTGCTGTCACAATTCTCATATTACAAACAAAGTGCCTATTTTCAAACTTCATTTCTACAGTTTGAACACAGACACTCTGTCGATCAATCTTATTCACTTTATATCATACATGGCATAGTTCCGTCAGAAATCATTTATTTCTTCGTGCATCTGCTATCTCTCCTCACGGAAATAGTTGGTACCACAACTCTTCGGCTGGGCATGTTCCTTACTTTCTCTCATACTTGTAATAATCAACACAAGAATTGTAGCCACATATGGAAGCATATCATAAATCTGAGCTGGAAGCCCCGGAATATTGACATACATACGCATAATCGTCAAACCACCAAACACAAGAGCTACAAGCATGCCGCGTGCCGGACTCCATGTTGCAAAAATAACAAGGGCTACTGCCAACCAGCCATATCCACTGACACAACCATGCACCCATACACCTTTTGTTGTCACCATACTCATATACATGCCACCGATCCCACAGATTCCACCGCCAATAACAGTTGCAAAATATTTATATTTCGTAATATCAATTCCTGCTGCATCTGCTGTTGCCGGACTTTCACCAACTGCACGCAAATTTAGTCCTACTCGAGTTTTATTGAAAAACCAGGTCATAACGATTGCCAATATAATTGCGAAATATACAAGCCAGTTATACTGGAACAACAGCTTTCCAATCACCGGGAGCTCAGACAGTACCGGAATCTTCAAATTCGTAAATGCTGCTTTCGTAGCGTCACCCACTGCCACGTAACCGCCCGCTTTCTGTCCGATATACTCTCCGAAGAAATTGCCAAATCCAGTACCAAAAATGGTAAGCGTCAGACCGGTTACATTCTGATTTGCCCGAAGAGTGATTGTCAAAAAACTGTAGATCAGCGCTCCCAAAGTACCTGCAAAAAAAGAACAGATCAACGCAATGACAGCAGATATCACACCGTTTGGTGTTCCCCCGGAAGCTATCACACCTTGCTCATAGTAATAAGAGCCCGCAAGTCCTGTAATCGCCCCCATAAACATCATACCTTCTACACCAAGGTTTAAGTTCCCTGACTTTTCAGTCAGGATTTCTCCCAACGCACCTAAGAGCAATGGGGTTCCGGCAAGTACAGCTGCAATAAATAAACTATTCAATATACTAAGCATGATTTTCCTCCTTTCCCCGCATAATCAACCGGTAAGAAATGAAGAATTCACATCCCAGCATGAAGAACAAAATAATTCCGATCAGCAAATCTGATGCAGATGCCGGAATCTTGAACTGGGTCTGAATCGCATTGGCACCTCTCTCCAGCATTGCTATAAACACAGATACTACCAACATCCCATACGGATTCATCTTCGCCAACCATGCGACTGTAATTGCAGTAAATCCAACACCTCCGGCAATTCCTTCTGTAATCGTATAATCTGCACCGGAAAACTGCAGCATACCAACCAGTCCACACAGTGCTCCTGACATAAACATAGTCCTGATAAATACTTTGCTGACGTTAATTCCTGCATAACGGGCAGTATTGTTACTTTCGCCGACCACCGCAATCTCATATCCTTGTTTGGTCTTTGACAAATAAATAGAAGAAATCACTACAAGTATCAATGCCAGAATCCAGCCCCAATGCACTCCAAACACCTTCGTCAGACGTGCTCCCGGTGCAAGCATCGCAATCTTTGGAAAACTGCTTCCCGGTGCTTTCCAAGGGCCATTCATCAGATATTTGACAAATGCCAACGCAATATAGTTCAACATCAATGTAAACAATGTCTCATTGGTTCCCCATTTTGCCTTACAGATTGCCGGAAGAAGCCCATACAGTCCTCCCGCCAATATTCCTGCCAGAAGCATCAAAAGAACAAGCGGAAATTTCGGCAGAATATGTGCCGTAAACAATCCAAAATACCCTGCAGCAACTGCCCCTACGATAATCTGACCTTCACCTCCGATATTCCAGAATTTCATCTTAAATGCGAAGGAAATCCCAATGGCTGTAATCAGAAGCGGTACTGCAATCTTAATTGTTTCACGCATCACCGTAGCGGATCCCCATGCACCAATTATCATTGACTTATAAACAGCAATCGGATTGTGTCCCAATGCCAGAATAACAAGTCCACCTGTTATCAACGATAACAAAAATGCAGTTCCTCTGACAATCCACGCTTTTTTATTGGACATCGTATCGCGCTTCGCCATACGCAACAGCGGCTCTTTTATCTTCACTTTTTCAGCGCTCATACGTCCACCTCCTTATTTTCCTCTGCTGATACCTGTTCATCCACATGGATCATCATCAGTCCAATCTCTTCTTTGGTCACTTCTTTCGGGTCTACAATACCACTGACATTGCCACCACAAAGAACCATCAGACGATCTGATATCTCCATCAGCACATCCAGATCTTCTCCGATAAAAATAACTGCAACCCCTTTTTTCTTCTGCTCATTCAACAAATCATAAATCCGATACGAAGAGTTGATATCCAGTCCGCGAACCGGATATGC
>JAHHTO010000002.1 GCA_020024595.1 Schaedlerella sp. | reverse complement strand
AAAGAAAACTTGCCTCCACCTATTTCAATATCAAGTGTTCCTGAATGATTTTTGATAACTGTACGAAGATTAGACAGACCAACACCCTCAATAATAGATGACAGAGATTCTGAGCATGAGTTCTCTATGCGAAGATACAGAAAACTTCCTTTTTTTGTTCCATTGATGTGAAGATACCTCTCATCCTCTGGAATGGCTTCTACCGCTTGACTGGCATTATCAATTGCGTTTCCAAAAATGACGCACCATTCAATATCGGTAATAGTAGAAATAGCTGGTATTTTTAAGTCACACTGGATTTCAACACCCTTCTGAGTTACCACAGAAAGTTTGCTTTTTAGAAGTATATCTACTGTGGCGTTTCCTGTTCGTACAGGATAATCAATTTGATGAGACAATTTCTCTAAATCAGCTAAATAACTGGTGGCTTCTTCAATCTTCTGCTGGCTTAATAGTTCTTGCAGCAGTAAAAAATGATTTTTAATATCATGTTGTAAGGAGTAAAGTTGCTGTTCATGACTTTGTATCTCTTGCACATATCCAGCTTGTTCCATTAACTGATGCACCAAGAGTTTATTTTCCTCTTCAATAGAAATCGTTTTTTCCAATCGATGGAAGAGAAGAAGAATCGAAAAGAATGTCATTCCAGCTAAAATCTGTAAAATCAGAATGGGAGCTGTTTGAATTTGTGGATAAATTAAACCACCAGTAGGTGACCAGATGATTGAGTCACCATAAATAACAGTGGTAATAATCTGTTCAGATAGAAGAATAAACAAAAAGGGGCAGGCTACAATGAGCAATATCTGATGATAGAGATACTGCAAATTTGGGTGGAACAATTTAGAAATGCCCAACAAAGAAAGATAGAGCAATCCGCACGAGAAAATTACCATACCTAAATCAAGAAATTGCAAAATCCTAATATATTTTGAACCAACCTCTTTTGCGAGCCAATAACCAATCGTTTTGGCAACCCCGTTTGACCAAAAGTCTATCGACAACAACAATACAGAAATCAAGATAGCGTGTTTCCAAATGATTTTGGAGTTGAAGATTCCATAAAGGGACAAAAATAGGAAACCAATAAGAAACGCCAAAAGTTGTGATGGTAATATTTCGTTTAGAACAACCCATGGTAACATCCATATAAATGCAAAACCTGAATTAAAAGTTTTATAACTAAATCGGGAGGAAAAATAGAGTAAAATAAAAAAACGCACCACATTTCCACCCAAGCCGCATAAAAAAGTATACATTATTTACGGTGTCTCCTTTTCATATATTGAAGCATATATCCCATAAATTCCTTTTGTCTTAAACGAGAAACAGGGATATGTTCGGAGTTCTCTAATACAACCTCACCGTTTGAGTAACTCATAATAAAGTCCAGATTTACAAAATAGCTTCGATGGCATCGGTAAAATCGAGAATCAAGCTGATTTCCCAAATCTTCAATCTTTCCATAGTAATTGATTACTTCGTGTGCGGTATGTATGTATATGATTCGATTAATTACTTCGCAGTAAAAAATTGACTGAAGTTTAATTGATTTGCACCACTGATTTGTTTGAATAAATAAGCAGTTTTTGTCATCAGCCCTCTTTTTTTCTATTATGCGCAGTAGTACAGAATGAAGTTTTATCTCATCAATTGGTTTGCATAAAAAGTCCTCTGCCTCAAGACGGAATACATCAAAAACATACTCTGGAAAAGATGAGATAAAAATAATTGAGCTATCATTTCCTTGCAAACGCAATTCCTGTGCAAATTCCAAGCCATCCTGGGTAGGCATTTTAATATCTAAAAAAATTACATTAAAAGGATTTTCTGATCTGCGCAAATCATTTGTATTAGTGTATGTGTGCAAGGTAAAGGTTTCGTTCATATTATCCAATGTGTTTCTTATCTTCTCCTGTAAAATGTTGCAAAAAATTTTTTCATCATCGCAGATTGCAATTTTTAGCATAAAATCACCTCATCAAAGATAGATATAGTCTTTATTATACTTTCTTTCTGAGGTTCATTCAACTTCAAAGTTGTTTGTGGCAAGCAATGATTACTTGACAGTAACCTTTACTAACATAAAAATGTTTCTCCTTTTAAATCTCCCAATTTTAAACTATAATTAGTAACAGATTTTTAAACCTTTAGGCTATGTAAAACAGCATTAGCTTTTAGGTGTAAAATGAAAACAAAGTATTTCATGAGCTTTGTGAATGTGATATACTTAATATAATTATAGAGCGGCGTGATAAGGGGTATCGAAAAACGGCTGTGGGAGGATAATGGCGTGTATAAAGTACTGTTGGTAGATGACGAAATTTTGGTGCGTGAGGCAATCAGCAAAAAAATTGAGTGGAATAAACTGGGATTTGAGCTGGTAGGAGACTGTGAAAACGGAAGAGATGCTATTGAATTTGTGAAGAAGACACAAGTAGATCTGGTATTGACCGATATTTGTATGCCTTATGTAGATGGAATGGGATTGAGTCGATATCTATATGAGCAATATCCTCAGACAGCGATTATTATTTTTAGTGGATACAGTGATTTTGAATATGCGAAGCAGGCGATTCAGTACAAAGTATCCGAATATATCTTAAAACCTGTGACAGCAAAAGAACTTACAAAAGTTCTGAGCCGACTGAAAATGAAACTGGATGGCATACGCAGAGAAGAACAAAAGATAGACAAATTACAGAAAGTGTACCGTAACTACACGAAGAATGAGGCACTGATCATTGCCAAAGCATTATCCCGCCTGGTCAATGGAACACAAGAGGTAACAAGGAGTCTTGAAGAATTGACAGAGTTGGGAATTGAGATTCAAGGAACTGCATTCCGGGCAGTGGTAGCTGATATTGATGTCTATTCGGAATGGTGTGAGACGGGAAATGGAAGATTAAAAAAAGAGAGTGCGCTGATGTCTTTTGTGGTAGAAAATATCAGTAGTGAGATTGTAGAGGAGTATGAGGCGGGTCTAGCTTATCGTGATTCTGATAATCGGGTGTGTATGCTTCTTTGGACAGATTCGCCACAGAAATTTCGCGAAGTAGTTCCAGAAATGTGTATGGAAATTCAGAAACAGGTAAAGTTGGCAATGAGTCTGAGTATCTCTATGGGAATCGGAAATTATGTGAATTCACTGGAAGATTTGCCCCAATCTTACGAATCTGCCGTGGACGTATTGAAGTATCGATATAGTAAGGGAATTGGTGTGATCATAGATTGTGAACAAGAAATCAAGGAAGGAAATTTTCTGGAACTGGAACCGAAACTGCGAGAAGTAGCATCTGCAGTCAAAGGCGGTGATGAGGATGAGCTTATGCAGGTGCTATCAGAGATAGAAGACTGGATAAAATCACATTATATCAGTCGCAATATAGCTTCCGCATATCTCAACCAGGTGCTGCACATTTTATATAAAAGTGTAAAGGAGACAGATGATTCTTTTGAATTGAAAGAAAAACTGCTTTCTGAGATCTCAGAGGCGCAAGGAATCGAGTATGCAATGAAACTGACAAAAGAGTATGCGAAGGAAGGAATTCTGGCGATGGCAGAGTCCGGACAATCCAGTGCAGAAAGACAGGCGAATCTGGCAAGAGATTATATGCAGAAAAATTATGGGGATACAGAACTGGGATTGAATCAAATCTGTGAATATCTAAATATCAGCACCAGCCGTTTTAGCAGTATTTTCAAAGAGGTGACGGGGAAAACATTTACAGAAGCTCTGACAAAAATCCGGATGGAGAAAGCAAAACAACTTTTGAGACAGACAAGCCTGAAGAATTATGAAATCGCAGAACGGGTTGGATTTAGTGACCCACACTACTTTAGTATTGCATTTAAAAAGACGACAGGTATGACACCAAAAGAGTATGCCAGGGAGAACATCTGATGGAAAGAAAGGCGATATTTACAAAGTTGTTCGGCAGATTTAAAAGTATTCAAAGTACGATGATGATTTCGTTTTCGGCACTGATGGTAATTGCAGTGCTGATTTTTCTTCTGATTGCGCTGAATTTTACGAGTCAGACGATTTATGAAAATTCAAATAACTATACATCACAGATTGTTAGACAGGTGAATTATGATATTGATGCGTATATCGAATATATGGAGAATATTTCTTCTGTCATGGCAAAAAGTGGAGATATGTCTCTTTATCTTTTAGAGGAAGACCAGTCAGAGAGTGAACGTAAGGAGCAGAAAAAGAGAATTTTGACGCAGTTCAATACGATTATGGAGAGCCGCGGAGATATTTATAATATAGCTGCAGTAGCAGAAAATGGAAGATATATTATGAATGGTGGGGAAGAGGATCTGACACCTTATATCGACATCAGGAATCTGGATTGGTATCAGGCAGCGATGAACTCGAAAACAGGAATCGCAGTATCCTCGTCTCATGTACAGAATGCAGTCCTATCCAGTTACAAATGGGTGATCACACTGAGTAGGGTGTTGGTCAACAATCGGACGGGAGAAAAAGAGGGGCTTTTTTTTGTGGATTTGAACTATAGTGCAATCAGTGATCTATGTAACAATAACAGCATAGGAAATAAAGGATATATTTTCGTGTTGGATGAGAAAGGAAATATTATTTATCATCCCAAACAACAGTTGATGTATGGGGGACTGCGGAAAGAACATATTGATGAAATTATGTCTTGTAAAGAGGATTCTCTGACTGTAAAAGATGGAACAGAGTTGAAGCTTTATACGCTGTCGCGTTCAGAGAAAACTGGATGGACAGTGGTGGGGGCAGCATATACTTCTGATCTTTTGAAAAATAACAAGCAGGCACAGATGCTCTATACGTTAGCAGCGGTAGTACTGATTTTAGCAGTTCTGTTGATTTCTAATCTGCTGTCACGGGAGATCACCAAACCACTTCGACAACTAACAGAATCTATGAGCATGGTAGAAAAAGGACAGTTTGATTGTGCAAATGTAGATGTGACTATGGAAAATGAGATTGGAAGTCTGGGTAAATCTTATAATCTGATGACGGAGCGGATCCACACATTGATGAAACAGAATATATATGAACAGAGGCAGAAAAGGAAAAGTGAATTAAAAGCACTACAGGCACAGATTAATCCACATTTTCTGTATAATACGTTGGATTCGATTATCTGGATGTCGGAGGCTGAGCGGAATGATGAAGTCGTGGAGATGACAGCGGCGTTGGCAAAGCTTTTACGCCAGAGCATCAGTAATGATCATGAACTGGTAGAACTGGGGCAAGAGATGGAATATGTCAAAAATTATCTGACGATTCAGAAGATGCGTTATCAGGACAAACTGGAATCCGTTATTGAAATTGCTCCCGAAGTGCGCTATGTCAAAATTGTAAAACTGATTCTACAACCCATTGTAGAAAATGCGATTTATCACGGAATCAAGTATAAAGATTCAAAGGGAACCGTTCGAATCTGTGCATATCCGGAGGGAGAAAGTGTTTATATCGCAGTAGAAGATGATGGTATCGGCATGGATGAGGAAACCTTGACACATATTTTTGATGAAAAGAAAAAGGAACATAAGCAAAATGGGGTAGGTGTACCGAATGTGCAGAAACGTCTGAAGCTTTATTATGGCGAGAAATATGGAATTACATATGAGAGCAAAATCGGAGTGGGAACCCGTGCGGTTATCAGAATTCCGAGGCAGGGAGACCAGGAACATGAGAAAATGGACTAAAACACAATGGGTGGGAGTTTTGCTAAGTTGTATATTGATGGGAGTTACACTTTTTTCTATGCTCATTTTGGTATGGCCGGGGGAGAAAGAAAAAGAACCGTATCAATTAATTTTTATTCCCAAAACAATTGATCCGTTAAATGGGTTTTGGACATCTCTGATTGATGGAGCAAAGCTTGGAGCAGAGGAGATGGGAGCAGAAATCGAAGTATATGGAGCTAATTCAGAAGAGGATATTGACGAGCAGATTGCGTTGATCCGGTCTTGTATTGAGAAGAAACCGGATGCACTTTTGATAGCCCCGGCGGATTATTCCAGAACAACAGAAGCACTCCGAGAAGTAAAAGAAAGTGGAATCAAACTGATTCTGCTGGATTCTACAATTGACCAGAATATCGCAGATGCAGTAGTCAACACGGACAACTATCAGGCAGGAAAAGAACTTGGAGAACACACACGGAGACTCTTGGATGAGGATTCAGTTATTGGGATTGTTGCTCATGTGCAAGGAACTTCTACGGCGACTGAGCGTGAGGCAGGAATCCGAGATGGGCTGGGGAAATATGAAAATCAGATTGCCGAAGTTGTATTTTGTAATTCCTCTTATAAGAAAGCATATGCGTTGACAAAAGAGATGCTGCTTAAATACCCTGATATGAATATGCTGATCGGAACAAATGAATATTCTTCTATTGGTGCGGCAAGAGCAGTTTGCGACATGGGACTGACTAACCAGATTCAAATGGTGGGATTTGATAATTCTATTGAAGAAATTCAATATCTGGAGGCTGGCGTTTTTCAGGCGATTATCCTTCAAAAGCCTTTTAACATGGGATATCTGGGCGTGGAGCAGGCGATTAATGTGATCACCAACCGAGAAGTGGAACATAATTTGGATTCCGGAAGCAAGTTGATTACCAGAGCCAATATGTACGAAGAAGAAAATCAAAGATTGCTCTATCCGTTTTCAGGACAGTGATAGCAAAAAGGTTAAAAAATTACACGCAGTAGTTTTTTAACCTTTTTCAGTAAGATATTCAATTCCTATTTCTTAAAAAAAAGTTCATAATTTATCCATAAATGAGGCGTACTTCTTGTGTCTCAAATCTGTTCTATGAAATGGGAACAGAAAAAAGTAAAGGAATAGGAGGAAGAGAAGTGGAAAAGATTAAACAGAATCCTTTGGTAAAAAAGGTGGGATTTAACAGAATTGTCCTGATTGGCGTACTGATACTGATGTATCTGGCATTCGGACTTTTGACAGGCGGAAGCTTTTTCGGTACTTCACGTATTATGAATACGTTGAATTATGTATACTTTCTGGGCTTTCTTTCTCTGGGTGTAACATTTGTTATTGCAACCGGAGGAATTGATTTCTCAATCGGACCTGTTATGTTCTGCTGTTCACTTGTTTCAGGATATAGCCTGATGACATATGGTGTACCAATGGGCTTAAGTTTGGTAATGAGTATTTTGATAGGTGTAGCATTTGGTGTCTTTAATGGATATCTGGTGGCATATTGGAAGGTGCCGCCGTTCATCGTATCAATGGCAAGCATGAACATTGCAAAAGGTATTGCAGCTGTATTTACAAAAACACAGTCTGTAAGCTGGCCACAGGCAGATGGAGAGGGTGGTTGGTACAGACATATCGTAAGTTATAATGGATTCCCGGTGGGATTGGTTATTTTCTTGGCGGCTTCTGTTGTCTGTGCTGTAATCCTGAATAAGACCAAATGGGGACGCTACATTCTCTGCCTTGGAAGCAATAAAGAAGCAGTAAGACTTTCTGGTGTCAATGTAAAACGTTGGGAAATGCTGGCATATATTATTTGTGGAACACTGGTTGGTATTGCATCTGTTTTCTTTGTAGCTACATATACAACTGTTCAACCTGGATACGGCGATCAGTATAATAACGAAGCAATCGCAGGATGCGTAATGGGCGGTACTTCTATGGCAGGTGGACTTGCTTCCATCAGCGGTACCGTGATTGGTGTAATCATAATCTCTCTTTTGCAGCAGGGGATTCTTGCGCTGGGATTCACAAAAGAGTATCAGTATATTATTACTGGTTTAATCGTTATTGCAGCAGTTTACTCAGACGTTTCTGCAAGACGTAGAAAGAATTAGTAATAATATAGAAAGGAGAGGTAGATATGGGTGACATTATTTTGACGATGAAAGACATTGACAAGTCTTTCCCTGGTGTTCACGCACTGGACCATGTTGATTTAGAGGTAAGAAAAGGTGAGGTTCTTGCACTCATGGGAGAAAATGGTGCAGGTAAATCAACCTTGATGAAAGTGTTGACAGGTATTTATAAGAAGGATTCTGGTACAATTACATATGAGGGGAAAGAGGTTGAGTTTAAGAATACAAGAGAAGCTCAAGACGCTGGTATCGTAATTGTGCATCAGGAGTTGAATATGCTTGGTCATTTGACTGTTGCACAGAACCTGTTTATTGGAAGAGAATTTAAAAAGGGAATCAAGATTGACGATAAGAAGATGAACGAAGAAGCAAAGAAATTGTTCGATAGACTTCATGTTGATATTGATCCGAAAGAAAAAATGTCTAATTTGACAGTCGGTAAGCAACAGATGTGTGAGATTGCAAAAGCAGTTTCCTTTGATGCAAAGGTAATCATCTTTGATGAACCATCTGCAGCGCTTACAGAGTCTGAGATTGAAGAGATGTTCAAAATTATCCGTGATCTGAGAGAGAAAGACATTGCGATGGTATACATTTCTCACAGGATGGATGAGATTAAAGTGATCACAGACCGCGTAACAGTTATGCGAGATGGATCTTATGTAGGTACTTTGATTACAAAGGACTGTACAAAAGAAGATATCATTAACATGATGGTTGGTCGTGTGATTTATGAAGAGCCTAAGGTTGAAAGTGCGGTTCCGAAAGATGCTCCAGTTGTCTTGAAAGTAGAGCATTTGAATGCAGGTAAGATGGTTCAGGATGTTAGTTTTGAATTGCATAAAGGTGAGATTCTTGGCTTTTCAGGTTTGATGGGAGCTGGACGTACTGAGACTGCAAGAGCGTTGTTTGGCGCAGATCCGAAGGAAAGTGGAGACATTTATATTAATGGCGAAAAAGTAACAATTAACAATCCGCAAGATGCAGTTCGCTGTGGTATAGGTTATCTTTCCGAGGATAGAAAGCGATATGGTATTGTTGTTCAGAAGAGTGTTGCAGAGAATACAACAATGGCTTCTATGAAGAACTTTACGAACGGTATCTTTATCAATAAGAAGAAAGAAAGAGAAGTTGCTGAGAAATATGTAGAAGCACTTGCAACAAAAACACCGAATGTAGATCAGCTAGTTGTAAATCTTTCCGGTGGTAATCAGCAGAAAGTTGTTATCGCTAAATGGTTGACACGTGACTGTGATATTCTTATTTTCGATGAACCAACACGAGGTATCGACGTTGGAGCGAAGAATGAAATTTATAAGTTGATGAATAAGCTGGTTGCAGAAGGAAAATCAATCATTATGATTTCTTCAGAAATGACAGAGATTCTTCGTATGAGCGACCGTGTGGTTGTTATGTGTGAAGGTAAGAAAACAGGTGAGCTTGATATTTCAGAAGCAAAACAGGAAACAATTATGAATCTGGCAACAAGAGAGATTGAATAAGGAGGGGTGAGAAAGATGTCAAAGAAAAAAACGTTTCTCGGATTAAAAGGGCGAGAGGCTATGGTACTGGGAATCATCATTGCGATGGTTGTACTTTTCTCCATTCTCAGCCCAACATTCAGAACATATCCAACGGTTGTAAGTGTTCTGGATAATTCTTATTATATAACATTGATGGCACTGGGAGTTACATTCCCGCTGATTACCGGTGGTGTAGACCTTTCCATCGGTACTGGATTGGTTTCTTATGCATTGATTGGTGGATATCTGATCGTACATAAAGGAGTGCCGGTAGGTGTTGGAATCCTTGCTTGTATTGGCGTTGGTGTACTGATTGGTGTGTTTAATGGTGTGCTGATAGCAATTATGGATTTGCCTCCGTTTTTGGCAACGCTGTGTACTTGCATGATTACTCGCGGTCTCGGACCTGCACTTTGTGGTGGTTTTGGTGTTTCATGGCCATCAGCAATTTCTGAACAGGGTGCGTTCAGAAAAGTATTCAAATTCATTTCTGCAAACGGAACCGTTATTCCGATTGGTATTGTACTGATGGTTGTTCTTGTGATTGTGATGTCATTTGTATTGGATCATACAAGAATTGGACGTTATATCATTGCAATTGGAAGTAACAAAGAGGCAACGAAACTTGCAGGTGTAAATGTGAAGTTCTATCACATGCTTGCATACATCATTTCGGGATTATTTGCAGGACTTGCAGGAGTTGCATATGCAGCTACTTATGCAACTATTTATCCGGGCGCAGGAGCTGGATTTGAGCTTGATGCAATTGGTGGTGCAATTGTTGGTGGTGTGTCTGCAACAGGTGGTGTGGGTACCATCCTCGGAACATTCTTCGGTGTGTTTGTTATCTGTCTGATGAAGGTTGGTCTTCCGTTTATTGGACTGCAGGCAAACTGGCAGCAGATTTTTACCGGCATTGTGTTGATTGCGGCGGTATTGATCGATGTTGTAAAGAAGAAAAAATAGAACTTAAATTATCAATAAAATCCAAATAACAAATTCTTAGAATATGTCGTTCAAAGAAGAACTTCATATAAAACATTTCATTTCAAGGAGGAAAGAAAAATGAAAAAGAAAATTGTAGCGGTTTTACTTAGTGCAGCAATGGTATTCTCACTGGCAGCATGTGGCGGAAAAGAAGAGAAACCGGCAGAGAGCGGTGCAGCAGAAAGCACAGAATCTGCTGAAAAAGGTGGAGAAGACAAAGGTTACACATTCGAAGTAATCGTAAAGAGCTTCCAGTCTACATATTGGCAGGCAGCTGTTCAGGGTATCGAAAAAGCTTGTGGTGAACTTGGTGTTACAGCGAACTCTAATGGACCGGCTAATGAATCTGATATCGCTGATCAGGTACAGATGCTTGATGATGTAATCGAGAAAAAACCAGATGGAATCGGTCTTGCAGCGTGTGATACAAACTCTGTAAAGAAATCCCTGCAGGCAGCATTAGATGCAGGTATCCCGGTT
Source organism: Schaedlerella sp. (assembly GCA_020024595.1). Classification (GTDB taxonomy): domain Bacteria; phylum Bacillota; class Clostridia; order Lachnospirales; family Lachnospiraceae; genus Schaedlerella. The sequence continues at coordinate 44,486 of JAHHTO010000002.1, read as the reverse complement.
GTTTGTTTCGATACAGGTGTTGACGATGCTCCGGAAGGCGCTATTTACGCTACAGTAGCTACAGATAATGAAGCTGCAGGTGCAGTTGCAGCAGAGAATATGTTCCCAGTGATTGAAGAGCAGATTAAAGCGGCTACAACAGATAAGAAGGTACGTATTGGTGAAGTTAACCAGGATGCTACAGCTCAGAACATTCAGCAGCGTGGACAGGGATTCATCAACAAGATGGTTGAGCTGTGTACAGAGGCAGGAAAGAAAGTTGCAGTAGTTGGTAATGAATTTTATGTAAACGCAACAGAAGGTAAAGTTGCTGAGGCTGAGGCTGAGGTTATCATTGAAGTTGGTGTTCCGGCACAGACAACTGTAGACCTTGCTTCTACAGAAGCACAGAAGATTATGTCAAAAGAAGACACAATCGCTATCTTCGGTTCTAACCAGACAACAGCTGAAGGTGTTATTACAGCTAATCAGACACTGAATAAATTGAACACAGACCCAGCAAAGGGAATTATCGGTGTTGGATTTGATGCTGGTACACCTCAGAAAGAAGCTATCACAAACGGACAGTTTATTGGTTCTGTAACACAGTCTCCTTTGATGATGGGATACGAGACAATTTACACTCTGACAGATATTTGTGATGGTAAAGAAGTATCTGACATCCCGATGGATGGTTACTGGTACAATACAGAAAACATGGAAGATGCAGAGATTGCTCCGAACCTTTACGACTAATTTGGAAAGAAATCCATGTAATCTGAGTCAATAAGTAAAAAAAGAGAAGCTGGGCGATTTTGTCCGGCTTCTTTTTGAATATATTGCAACTGGCTTTTGAAATCAATATTTTCCTGTAGCCAGGCTGTTTGTAAAAGAAAGTGGGTTTATATGAGTTTTATTATATTATATGTGGAAGTATAACGAGGAATCATGTATAATATGAAATATAAAAATGGTGGAAGTGCAGGAGGATAAATATGCTTCAGGGAATAGAGACAATATTTGAAGATAAAGATGCTATGCTGAAACATCTAAAAAAGAAATCTTTTGAAAAGAATACACAGGAATTTCTTGCAAAGCATGGGCATTATTTCGAAGAAATGGCCGAGTATACTGCGCAGGCAGAAGATAAGACTGCAGCAGCAGAAGAGATTGGAAAGTGTATTGTGGATGCAGTACAAAAGCAGTTTGCAAACAAACGCGGAAAAATAGATGGAAGAACACAGATCGATCTGAATTTCTTTATGATTTATTATGTTTTCACGAGTGTTCTAAAATCCGGTAAAGACGGTACAATTCTGGCAGATGGAATTCGTAATGTATGGAGCAGAAGCTTTAAAGAAGGTGAGATTCATTATACGGATTATGACACACTGTATAATTCTTTCCGTGAGAAGATTTTCGGGATTTTTTAGTGGATGTTTGGTTGTTTTTATATCGTTAAAAAGTTAGACACTATCGAAGGTACTGCTTAGGGGTGGTACCTTTATATTTTTTAAAGGTTTTGATAAAGTAACTCAAATCATTAAAACCGGAATTATACGCAACTTCTGTTATGGATTGGTCTGTTGTCAGAAGTTGATAACATGCACGCTCAATTCGATAATAGTTCAGATAATCTACAGGAGTTCTGTGTGTCATATCCTGGAAAAATCGGCAGAAATATTTCGGAGACATATTTACTGAGGCAGCCATCTCTTGCAGAGTAATCTGGTGATTATAAGAAGATTCTATGAATTCCAGGACTTGCTTTAACTGAACAATTTTACGGTGGCTGCGGGGAGGCTGTTCAGGTGCTGGGTTGTAGTAGTTTCCAGAAAATATAATACCAATTATCTGGTAGAGTGCACCAAGAACAGAGAGCTGGTATCCTTCTTTTTTTGAAGACATGGCGTCAAATAGGGTCCAGACACTCTGGTGGAAATTGTTATAGGAACCATTGTGTACATAGGGGATTTCTACTTCATGGTCAATGATTTTGCGAATGAATCTGCAACAGGAATCATTCTTGTTCATGAGCATGTTTATATCAAATACAATACATTCATATTCACAGTCATAGGGAATCCCTTCATGCAGTGCTCCGGCAGGAATGAAAATAAAAGAACCTGAGGGGACAAAAAAAGCCTGATCATCAATGATGATCTTAAGAGATCCTTTTAGAATACGAATAAATTCAAATTCCACATGCCAGTGGAGTGACATATTATACTGTGGATGAGATGGGGATACGTGATGGTATTCCAAAGGAAAGTCAGCAGTCCCACGTTGTCTACTTTCTCGATAATTGATATATTGCATAGTATTCTCCTTAATCGATTATTTCTATAAAATCCTTTGCTGTTCGCTGTGAACAAGGTTGAAAAAGCGTTTGCAATTCTATATGTGTGATAAAATGCAATGTGAATATTGTTATACTTTTTATCATTATAGCACAAGAATATTTAGGTGGACAATGATAAAATAATACTATCGACAGATATGGAGATGTTACGTTTACATAAAAAGGTAAATAGTAACGAAGCTGTGTACGTTTGGGGCGTACAGATGAAAGGAGGCATATCAGTGGAAGAGATGAAAAAGCAGGTTCTTGCATTTGACTTCGGAGGTGGGAGTGGTCGTGCGATCCTTGGAAGCCTAGAAAACGGCAAGATACATATGGAAGAGGTACACCGCTTTTCCAATGACCCTGTCATTATCAATGATACCATGTACTGGGATACGCTTAGACATTTCTTTGAGATTAAGCAAGGAATTGTAAAGGCAAAACAAAAAGGTGAATTTAAGAGTATTGGAATTGATACATGGGGTGTGGATTTTGGACTTTTAGATGAACATGGCGCGTTGCTTGAAAGTGCGGTTCACTACCGGGATGATAGAACAGTCGGTATGCAGGAAGAGGTATTTAAGGTGATACCAAAAGAAAAGGTATATGACTTAACCGGACTGCAGTTTGAGAATTTTAATACAATTTTTCAATTATATTCACTGATTCAGAAAAGACCATGGATGTTTGAAAAGATAGATAAATTATTGCTGACACCGGATTTGTTTAATTATTTCTTGACAGGAGAGAAGAAAGCCGAATATACAATGGCTGCAACGACACAGCTTCTGGATGCAAGAACAAAGGAGTGGTGTGAGCCGATTCTGGATGCACTTCAGATTCCAAAGAAGATACTTCCAGAGATTGTACCAAGTGGTACTGTGGTAGGAATGTTAAAACCGCAGATTTGTGAAGAACTGGGTGTAGAACCGGTAAAGGTAATTGCAATTACCGGTCATGATACACAGAGTGCAGTTGTTTCCGTACCGACTCAGGAGAAAGATTTTATCTTTATCAGCTGTGGCACATGGAGTCTATTTGGTACAGAACTTGATGCTCCTGTTATTGGCGACAAATCTATGGAATGCAATATCAGCAATGAAGGTGGATACGGCAATACAACAACACTGTTAAAGAACATTATTGGGCTGTGGCTTGCACAGGAAAGCAGAAGACAGTGGATTCGTGAAGGACAGGAATATTCATATGGTGAACTAGAGAAGATGGCACTGGAGGCAGAACCATTCCAGAGTTTTATTGATCCGGACTCACCAGAGTTTGTCGCAGCAGGCAATATTCCGGAACGTATCCGAACATTCTGCCGCAGAACCGGACAGAAGGTACCGGATACGATTGGCGAGATTATGTGTTGCATCAACCAGAGTTTGGCGATGAAATACAGATATGCATTGGAACAGATCGAGTCTTGTACAGGCAAACATTACCCCGTGATCCATATGATTGGCGGCGGTATTCAGAGTAAACTGCTCTGCCAGATGACTGCAGGAGCGGCAGGACGTAAGGTTATTGCAGGACCGGTTGAGGCAACTGCTCTTGGTAACATTGCTGTTCAGCTGATGGCACTTGGAGAAATTAAAGATGTGGCAGAAGCAAGACAGATCATTGCAAATTCAGAAACTGCATATGAGTATTTCCCACAGGATTCAGAGAAGTGGGATGCTGCATATGAGAAATTCAAAACATTTATTCACTAATTTTAAGGAGGAATGTAACTATGGCAAAATCAAGATTAATCGGCGACTATCCAGTAATTGGAATTAGACCTACAATCGATGGAAGAAGAGGTACACTGAAAGTACGTGAATCTCTGGAAGAACAGACTATGAATATGGCAAAATCAGCAGCAAAGCTGTTTGAAGAGAACCTCAAATATACAAATGGTGAGCCGGTAAAAGTTGTGATTGCTGACACAACAATCGGACGTGTTGCAGAAGCAGCAGCGTGTGCAGACAAATTTAAAAAAGAAGGCGTTGATATTACGTTGACTGTAACACCTTGCTGGTGCTATGGTGCGGAAACAATGGATATGGATCCAATGACGATCAAAGCAGTATGGGGATTTAACGGAACAGAGAGACCAGGAGCTGTTTATCTGGCATCTGTACTTGCTACACATGCACAAAAAGGTTTGCCGGCATTCGGAATTTATGGACATGACGTGTGTGAAGCTGATGATACAGAGATTCCTGAAGATGTAAAAGAGAAACTCTTAAGATTTGGACGTGCATCTGTTGCGGCAGCTACAATGAGAGGTAAATCCTATCTGCAGATTGGTTCTATCTGTATGGGAATCGGTGGATCTATCATCGATCCAGCATTTATTGAAGAGTACCTGGGAATGCGCGTAGAGTCTGTTGATGAGGTAGAAATCATTCGTCGTATGACAGAAGGAATCTACGATGAAGCTGAATTCAAGAAAGCACTTGCATGGACAAAAGAAAAATGTAAAATCGGATTTGATAAGAATCCGGAAGACCTTCAGAGAACAGCAGAAGAAAAAGAAGCAGATTGGGAATTTGTTGTTAAGATGATGTGCATCATCAAAGACCTGATGAATGGAAATGAGAATCTGCCGGAAGGATGCGAAGAAGAAAAAGTTGGACACAACGCATTAGCAGCAGGATTCCAGGGTCAGAGACAGTGGACAGACTTCTATCCGAACTGTGACTTCCCAGAAGCTATGCTTAACACATCTTTTGATTGGAATGGAGCAAGAGAGCCATATGTTCTTGCAACAGAGAATGACGTACTGAATGGATTGGGAATGATGTTCAGCAAACTGCTTACAAATTCAGCACAGATTTTTGCAGATGTTCGTACATACTGGAGTCCAGAAGCTGTTAAGAAAGCAACAGGCGGATATGAACTGGAAGGAAAAGCAAAAGAAGCAGGTGGATTTATTCATCTGATCAACTCTGGTGCAGCTTGTCTGGATGCGAGCGGACAGGCAAAAGACGCTGACGGAAATGCTGTTATGAAACCGTGGTATGAAGTAACAGAAGAGGATCAGGAAGCAATCATGAAAGCTACATCATGGAACTACGCTGACCTTGGATATTTCCGTGGTGGTGGATATTCATCCAGATTTTTAACAGAAGCTGAGATGCCTGTAACTATGATCCGTCTGAATCTGGTTAAGAATTTAGGACCGATGCTTCAGATTGCTGAGGGATGGACATTGCATCTTCCAGACGAAGTATCAGATGTTCTGTGGAAGAGAACAGATTATACATGGCCTTGTACATGGTTCGCACCAAGAGTAACAGGCGAAGGCGCTTTTAAAACAGCTTACGATGTTATGAACAACTGGGGAGCTAACCACGGTGCAATCAGCTATGGTCACATTGGAGCAGACTTGATCACACTTTGCGCGATCTTAAGAATCCCGGTAGCTATGCACAATGTACCGGAGGAAAAGATTTTCCGTCCGGCTTCCTGGAATGCATTCGGTATGGACAAAGAAGGCGCTGATTTCAGAGCTTGTCAGGCATATGGTCCGATGTACAAGACAATCAAATAATGGATTGAAAGCATAAATGATTATGGTAAGGAGCACCCTTATGGGTGCTCCTTATATAAAACAAGGAGGATATAATCATGTTAAAAGGAATTCCCAAAATTTTATCTCCAGAACTATTGATGGTATTAGCTGAGATGGGGCATAGCGACCGTATTGTTATCGCAGATGGTAACTTCCCGGCAGAGTCTATGGGAAAAGACAGCATTGTAATCCGTTGTGACGGACATGGGGTACCAGAGATTCTGGATGCGATTCTGCAGGTATTTCCGCTGGATACTTATGAAGAGAAGCCGGTTAATCTGATGCAGCTGATGCCGAATGATGTAGGCAAAGTAGAAACTCCAATATGGGATACATACAAAGAAATCGTTGCGAAACATGATAAGAGAGGGGCAAATGCAATCGGTAATATCGAGAGATTTGCATTCTATGAAGAAGCGAAGACAGCTTATGCAATCATTGCAACAGGTGAATCTGCTATTTATGCAAATGTAATGCTTCAAAAGGGTGTTGTAACAGACTAAGATCAGGGAATTAAAGATTAATATCAGGAGCTGACCGGAGACGGAAAGCTCCTTTTTTCAGAGGCTTATTTCTAAGGAAGCATATAAATGGCAGAACAGACATAAATATGAAATGATTTTGGGGACACAGTATTGTTTTATAATTAATAAGGAAAGGACATGAATATGGATGTTACATGGCTACGCAAAAGAAAAGTAAAAATATGGATGGAAATCGGACTTGCCATGGTACTTGCCGTCAGCCTAGGGATACTTGGAGCAAAAATAAGTGTGAGAGAAGAGGTACAACAGGAAAAAGCTGAAGAACTCAGGGGAGCAGAACAGGAGAATAAATCAGCTGCAGGAATTTTGGATAAGAAAGCTCAGACAGATAAAGCAAAAAAAGAAGATACAGAAACAGACAAGGGTGAAACAGAAGAAGTGATTGCAGATGGACAATATCCAATCATGGGGAAAAGTTCGGTTACCGTGGAAGATATGGCAAACTATTTTAAATCTGCAGGGGTGGATTATCCAGCGGAAGTTCTTTCTCGGGGAGGAGCAGATTCTATAGAGGCATTTTGCCAGATTTATTATGAAGAAGCAGAGGCGGAAGGGGTTCGCCCGGAAGTGGCGTTTGTGCAGACGATGAAGGAAACGGGATGGCTACAGTATGGCGGAGATGCATCTATAGAGCAGTTTAATTTTGCGGGTCTTGGGACTACAGGAGGTGGGGTGCCGGGGAATTCTTATCCAGATGTCCGCATCGGAGTGAGGGCACAGATTCAACATTTGAAAGCTTATGCAACTACCAATGCACTGGAACAGGAATGTGTAGATGACCGATATGAATACGTAATAAAAGGAAGTGCTCCTTATGTGGAATGGTTAGGAAAAAATGAAAATCCAAAAGGACAGGGATGGGCTACCGCTGAGAATTATGGCCTCTCTATTGTAGAAATGATCCGAAAAATGAAGGATTGAATGTTTTGAAAAAATAGATGTATTCATCGATATGAAGATGAAAGATAGAGCTAAATGGTATGATTTCAAATTTTCAGGCAATACTCTTAAAAAACAAGGAAGAAGGGGTTAGAAATGTCTGGAAGAAAAAAGAAACCGATTAATCTAAATGATCTGGATCTTGAGGAAAAATTAAAATATGAAATTGCAGAAGAGCTGGGGTTGTTAGATCGTGTGCTTCAAGATGGATGGAAATCGCTTTCGTCCAAGGAGACAGGGCGCATCGGAGGATTGATGACGAAAAGAAAGAGGACATGTAAGGTTTGCCAAAAAAAGGTTGAATAATTGTATCTTTTTTGATATGATTGTACAGCTATAGAGTGGGAAACAGGTGAAAAATTATGAATCAAAAGATTAATATATTTGGTATAGATATTATGGCACTTACTGCAAAAGAAGCGATGAAAACAACCATGCAGTATTTAGATGAAGAAACTGTCAATACAATAGAGATTGTTACACTTGCAATGCTGATGAAAGAAAAAGACAATGAAGCATGGAAAGAACAAGTACAGAAGTTTGATTTGCTGTTGCCAGGTGAGAAGGCATTGTTTGAGGCGTCAGAGGAATGTGACAGGGACTTACTGAGAGATTTAGAAAATAAGACATTTTTACGAATGCTCTTTAAATACATGCAAAAGAATAAAAAGAGAATTTTTCTTTTGACAGAAAAGAAAGAAGAATTGGAAGAAATGAAAGAACTGTTGAAAGGGTATGCTCATGGGCTGGAAATTGCAGGTCAGGCGATACTTCCTGCAGATAGTGGGCTTGAAGAGAATGTAATTAATGAGATCAACGGTGTGGAACCGGATTGTATTCTTTCAGGTTTACCCTCCCCACGCGGAGAAAGATTCGTGATTGCCAGCAGAGCCCTTTTGAATGCGAGGCTTTGGATTGGCGGTGTAACTGCGATTCCCAAAAGTACGATACAAAAACCAATGGGAAGAATCGGACAATTTATATTAAAGAAAATATTCTGCTATCAGGTAGAAAAACAAAAAACGGATGAGGTAGATGACCGATAAAAGTTCCTTTGTGAACTCTGTATAGCTGCTAAAAATGAATTTTTTGTTAATAATATGAGGAAATGCATAAAAAATGTGGATTTCCTCTTTCTTTTTTTGTGCTTTTGTCTTAATATATAAAATATGTCAATATACATTTTTATATTTATAGAGAGAAAAGTTTGTGAAAAATGCACATGAACTAGAGAGATGAGCGGAGGTTGTTGTTATGATTACAAATCAAATACTTCTGAGTACGATAGAAGGTTTAAAAGGAATCTGTAGAGCAGATTTTTGTATTTATGATACAGAAGGAAAGGTTCTTGCGAGTACGATAGAGAATGGACAGGAGTTTGAAGAAGAGGTGCTCTTTTTTGGGCAGTCACCGGCGGAAAGTCAGGCGATACAAGGCTGTCAGTTTTTTAAGATCTTTGATGAACAGCAGTTGGAGTACATATTAGTGGCAGTCGGTGAAGGAGAAGATACATATACGTTAGGGAAACTTGCTGCTTTCCAGATTCAGAACTTACTTGTGGCATATAAAGAGCGTTTTGATAAGGATAATTTTATCAAAAATTTGTTGCTGGATAACCTGTTATTGGTGGATATTTACAATCGAGCAAAAAAATTACATATTGACACAGAAGTAAAACGTGTTATCTTTATTATTGAGACATCACACGAAAAGGATAGTGCGGCACTGGATAATGTTCGGAATCTTCTGGGTGATAAATCAAAGGATTTTATTACCGCTGTAGATGAGAAGAATATTATTGTAGTGAAAGAACTATCAGTCAGAGATGGAAGCAGGGAACTGGACAAGATGGCCTGGGAGATGCTTACGCTTTTGCGTGAGGAGAGTGGTGATGAACATATCCATATTGCCTATGGTACTGTTGTGAATGATATCAAAGAAGTTTCCAAATCCTATAAAGAAGCGAAGCTTGCGTTGGATGTAGGGAAAATTTTCTTTGATGAAAAAGATATTGTGGCGTACAGTACACTGGGAATTGGACGTTTGATCTATCAGCTTCCATTACCGTTGTGCAAGATGTTTATTAAAGAGATTTTCGAGGGGAAATCTCCGGATGAATTCGATGAGGAGACATTGGCAACAATTAATAAATTTTTTGAGAACAGCCTGAATGTATCGGAAACATCCAGACAATTATACATCCACAGGAATACTCTGGTGTACCGGCTGGATAAATTACAGAAGAGCACCGGTCTAGACTTGCGTGTTTTTGAAGATGCAATTACCTTTAAAATTGCATTGATGGTCGTGAAGTACATGAAATACATGGAAACCCTGGAGTATTAGGAAACGTGGTTTCCTGAGGAGTAGGATAATTAGGAGGAACATATGATTGAATTAAAGAATGTAAAGAAGGAGTACTCAAAAGGGCATGCAGCTCTGAATGGAGTATCTGTGAAAATTGAACGTGGTGAGTTCGTTTTCATTGTCGGAGACAGTGGCTCTGGTAAGTCCACCCTGATTCGTCTGATCATGAAAGAACTGGATCCCACAGAAGGTACCATTATTGTAAATGGTCAGAATCTGAACAGAATGAAGCATCGCCATATCGCAAAGTACAGAAGAGGTCTTGGAGTGGTGTTTCAGGATTTCCGCCTTTTGAAAGACAGGAATATTTATGAAAATATCGCTTTTGCATTACGCGTGACAGAGACACCCAATCGTGTGATTAAGAGAAAAGTTCCGGCAGCGCTGTCGCTGGTTGGTCTTGCACAGAAATATAAATCTTATCCAAAGGAACTTTCCGGTGGGGAGCAGCAACGTGTTGCGATTGCAAGAGCCATTGTGAATGAGCCTGCAATTTTGTTGGCAGACGAGCCAACTGGTAATCTGGATCCGACAAATTCATGGGAAATTATGAGTTTGTTGAAAGAGGCGAATGAGCGTGGAACAACGGTACTTGTTGTGACGCATAACCAGGAAATCGTGAATGAAATGAACGAACGAGTAATTACGATGAAACAGGGCGTAATCGTGAGTGATGAACAAAAAGGTGGGTATATAGATGAGGATTAGTACATTAGGATACGTAGGAAAACAAGGGGTTAAGAACATCGGTAGAAATAAGATGTTTTCGTTGGCAGCAGTTGCAACCATGTCAGCATGTATTTTCCTTTTTGGTCTGTTCTTTTCGATACTGCTGAATTTTCAGTATATTATCAAATCAGCAGAAGAAGGAGTGGCGATCACTGTATTGTTTGAAGAAAATGCAACGCAGTCACAGATTAAAAAGATCGGGCAGGAGTTAGAAAACAGAGAGGATGTTTCTAAAGTAAATTATGTGTCCGCGGATGAGGCATGGGAGAAGTTCCAGAAGGACTATTTCAAGGGAAATCCAGAGTTGGCCGAAGGGTTTAAGAATGATAATCCACTTGCTGGTTCTGATAACTATGAAGTATATATGAAGGTGGTAGAAAATGATGACGGCAATATCATCTCACAGGGAAGATCTATTTCTAAGACACAGCAGGATTTGGTGAAGTTTACCAGTGGACTGGATGGTGTCAGACAGGTTAATAAATCCGATGTGGTAGCCAATACGTTGTCTAGCGTCAATGTCTTGGTGGGATATGTATCCATTGCAATTATTGCGATACTGTTTGGCGTCTCCATCTTCTTGATTAGTAATACCGTTTCCATGGGTATTACTGTCCGTAAAGAAGAGATTGCGATCATGAAGTATATTGGGGCAAAGGATTTTGTTGTAAGATCCCCGTTCGTGATAGAAGGTTTGATTATGGGAATTGTCGGAGCAGTGATTCCTTTAGCACTGTTGTATGTGCTTTATGGAAAAGCTGTTGGATATATTCTGGAGAAGTTCAGTATTCTGAACAATATCATTGATTTCCTTCCGGTAGTGAACATATATCGTTACCTGCTTCCTGTCGGACTGTTGATGGGAGTCGGAATTGGATTTGTCGGAAGTTTCTTTACAGTGCGCAAGCATTTGAAAGTATGATAAATCAGTATGTACAGATTTGGTAGGAATGAGAAGTCTGTGGTTATATATAAGATGATCGTGTAAAAGATAAGGGGAACTGCTTGCGGGTAGAATAGATACACAAAAATGGGGAAGAATAAGTAATAAGGTGAGTAAAATGAAAAGACAGAAGAAGAGATTGATAAGTATAGTGCTTGTACTGGTTTTGAGTCTTGGAATGGTAATGAATGTGCAAGCTGTTACTGTTGACGAAGCAAAAGATAAAGCAGATAAGCTTGAAAAACAGAAAAGTACTGCGGAAAATGAAAAGAAGTCTTTAGATGAAGAACTGAATGCTGTTATCAAAGATATGGAAGCGGCACAAGAAAAACTTGCAAAAAAGCAGAAAGAGATTCAGAAGGCAGAAGAGGATCTGGTGCAGGCGAAGGTAGATGAGAATACACAGTATCAGAGTATGAAAAAGCGTATTAAATTCATGTATGAAAATGGAAATACGCAGATAATCGCGGTGTTAGTGGAAAGTGAAAATATTGGCGAATTCCTCAACAAAGCAGAGTATGCACAGGCACTTTCTGAGTATGACAGAGAGCAGCTCGTCGCATTTCAGGAAGTTGTAAAGAAAGTAGAGGCTGAGGAAGCTGCTCTTAAGAAGGAGTATACAGAACTGGAAATCCTGCAGAATGATCTGATCGCGAAGCAGGAAAACATACAGACCATGCTCAGTGAAAAGAATATTCAGATTTCCAATCTGGAAAAGGAAATCGGAGATAATGCGGCTGTATTGCAAGAATTGATTAAGCAGGCAGAAGCAGAGCGGCTAAAACAACAGCAGCAGGCAGCGGCACAGGCAGCAGCGCAGGAAGCAGCGCAGGCAGCAGGATCCGGTGGTTATACACCGCCTTCATCCAATCATGTTGTTAGCGGAAATGGACAGTTTACACATCCGTGTCCGGGAGCTGTTGTGTCTAGTACATTCGGATACCGCACATTTGATAATTCTTTCCATAATGGTCTGGATCTGGCAGCACCGGAGGGAACACCTACATACGCCGCAGATTCTGGAACAGTTCTTTATGCTCGTTGGAGTGACAGCGCAGGCAACTGGGTTGTGATTGATCATGGCAATGGTTTTGTTACCAAGTACATGCATCATACCAGTTACACTGTAACGGAGGGACAGTATGTAGAAAAGGGACAGCAGGTTGGTTATGTCGGAAATACAGGCAACTCTTTCGGGGCACATTTGCATTTTCAGGTAGAGTTAAATGGTACACCGGTTGACCCACAGGCATATTTGTAAAGTGAAAAAGGTTGGATTATAATGAAAAAAGACAACAGATTTTTAAAAGGGGCGCTTGTTGGCGCCCTTGCTATGTTTTGTATGATTGTGTTAGGAGGCGGACTCTGGAAGTTTGCATCTTCTGCTGGAGTACTCCCTGTATTTTCGACAGAGGGAGAAGCAAAGCAAAAGCTACAGCTTTTGGATACAATTATCAATCGATATTATTTGTATGAAGATGAAGTGAAGAAAGAGGACCTGTTGGAAGGACTGTATGCAGGATATCTGGCGGCACTGGGAGATCCTTACTCAATGTACTTTACAGAAGAGGAAACAGAAGCTCTTTTTGAAAGTGTATCTGGAGAATTCTATGGAGTTGGAGCAGTATTATCGCAAGATATAAAAACAGGCCGTATTACGATTACCCAAGTCTATGAAGATTCTCCGGCAGACAAAGCCGGACTCCTTGCAGGGGATGTTTTGATCCAAGTGGATGAGCATAAAATTACAGATGAAAGTCTGGACGAAGTCGTGAACTGGATTAAAGGTGAGCAGGGAACAGAGGTTACACTTCGAGTACTTCGTTTTGAAAAGGAAACAGAAGTGACAGCGATTCGTGATATTGTAAAAGCCATGACGGTACAGCATGAGATGAAAGACGGTCAGATTGGATATATTTATATTCAAGAATTTGACGATGTGACATTTGATCAATTCAAAGAGGCGTTAGATGCTTTGGAAGAGCAGGGAATGCGTGGTCTTGTGATTGATATCCGCAATAATCCGGGAGGAAATTTGGATACCGTGGTAGAGATGCTGAAATTAATACTGCCGAAAGGTGATATTGTATCAATTAAAGATAGAGATGGAGAGCAGGAAAAATATACTTGTGATGGAACACATGAATTTGTGAAACCATTGGCAATTCTGGTGAACCAGTATAGCGCAAGTGCATCAGAAATCTTTTCTGGAGCAATTCAGGATTATGAGATTGGTGAAATCATTGGAATGAAAACCTATGGAAAAGGAGTTGTTCAAGATATCCTGGATTTGGGCGATGGAACAAGTATGAAGATTACTACTGCAGAATATTTCCTGCCAAGTGGAAGAAGTATCAATGAAAAGGGAATTACACCAGATGTAGAAGTAGAATATGCATATGATGAAATAAATCCGGACTACGATAACCAGTTAGAGAAAGCACTGGAGACCGTGCGGGAGAAAATACGCTCATAAATTAATCACTGCCGATTTCATAATTTTTTTATGAAATCGGCAGTGATTATATTTGATTATTTTGACTCGAATTTTTAGGAGAACAATGTGTCTGTTTAATACTTTAGTTTCCCGGAATAGGAAATAATGCCACCTATATTTGTTACATTCGTATAACCCATTCTTTCAAGCATGCTTGCTGCCTGGCGGCTTCTGCTACCAGAGTGACAATATACAAACAGGGGAGTGTCTTTTCTGCCTGTGATAGATGTTATATTTGTAATAGATTGGAGTGGAAGATTTTTACTGCCTACAATATGCCCTTCTCTATATTCCTCCGAAGTTCGAACATCTAAGAGTACTGCGCCAGACGTTTTTTCATAGTTTTGCATCCCCTGATTAATATCAGGTATTTTAAAAAAGTCAAAAAATCCCATGAGAATCCCTCCTTTCAATGTGTATTAGACCTTACTGGTTTTTGCTTTACAGATGAGCTGTGTCATGGTTCCCATCGGACAGTAAACACACCAACTGCGAGGCTTGAAGAAAACCATGGTAAGAAATCCAAGAATCGTAGAAGTTAGCATGACACTATAAAAGCCAAATGCAAACTGAGCAGCGCCCGGATGAAACAGTGTGCCATGATATGCCCAGTGCCAAGGCAATTTGAATGTCCACAAAAGTGTTACAACCTGCTTTAAATCTTGAGCACCAGAAAATGTCAGGTAAGTGCTCCAAAGCATTTGGAAGAACATGATGAAGAAGAAAATTAGGAATCCATAGCGAAATCCTTTGCTTTTCATCCATTTCGGAATATCTTTCTTACGGGAAAGACCGAAACGACCCCCCAGCAGTCCAAATAGCTGACCTCTTCCACAGTAGCGGTTACAGTAGCCTTTTGTTCCTTTTGCGATTGAGATGATCAGCGGGATAAAGAAGCATAATAAACCAAGCCATGCAAAGAGAATATTGAAAAATCCAAGGATCAGATAGGTAAGGGATATAACCCAAAGATAATCATACCAATGTTTTTTCATAATTGTACCTCCCGAATCTCTATTACAGATGCGGGACATTCTTTCGCACATTTTCCACATCCTATACATTTGTCCATATCAACTTTTGCCATAATCCCACTCCAGACTTCAACAGCATGTTTGGGACAGACTTTTACACAGCAGCCACAGGCAACACAGTCATTGCCGTCTACGAATGCTTTTCGTTTTTTTCTGAATTGTTTTTCCAAGACAAACCCTCCTGAATTTGATGGATTCAATATACCATAGAGCAGAAGAGGGTTCGGTGATATTATCACAAATAGAATAACTTTCTCGAATGTTAGCACTCAATCAAAATGAGTGCTAAATTTCTATTGACTTTTAAAAATAGCTGTATTAGAATACTCTTTATAGAAAAGACAAAATAAAACACAGAACGTATTGATAAATTTTCTGTGCAGCATGATTACAAAATAAAATGATAGAAAAAGGAGTGTTTCAAAATGGGAACAAAAAAAGGAAACTTATCTATTGACAGTGAGAATATATTTCCGATTATTAAGAAATGGGTGTATTCTGATCATGATATTTTTATACGAGAGTTGGTATCCAATGGTTGCGATGCAATTACAAAGTTGAAAAAACTGGACATGATGGGTGAGTATGATTTGCCGGATGATTATAAAGCAAAGGTTCAGGTGATCGTCAACCCAGAGGAGAAGACGCTGAAATTCATTGATAACGGTCTTGGAATGACAGCAGATGAAGTGGAAGAATATATTACTCAGATTGCATTTTCAGGAGCAACACAGTTCCTTGAAAAGTATAAAGATAAGACCACGGACGATGAGATGATTGGTCATTTTGGACTGGGATTTTATTCTGCA
This sequence comes from Schaedlerella sp., assembly GCA_020024595.1. Taxonomy (GTDB): domain Bacteria; phylum Bacillota; class Clostridia; order Lachnospirales; family Lachnospiraceae; genus Schaedlerella. The sequence continues at coordinate 28,738 of JAHHTO010000002.1, read as the reverse complement.
TTTATGGTAGCTGATGAAGTTCATATTGATACTCTGTCTTATCAGAAAGGTGCGGAACCGGTACATTGGGTCAGTGCCGGCGGTACCGAATATGAAATGCAGGACGGGAATAAGACAGAAGTAGGTACAGAGATTACCTTATATTTGAATGAAGATTGTCTGGAGTTTGCAAATGAGTACAGGGTAAGAGAAGTGCTAGAGAAGTACTGCTCCTTCATGCCGGTTGAGATTTTTCTATCCAAGGCAAATGCAGAGCCAGAGTATGAAACTATTGACGAAGCAGATGTACTTGATACAGATGAAGTGGTAGAACATATTACAGAGGAAGTCAAAGATGGAGAAGAGGGCGAGCCAAAGCAAAAGGCAAAAATTGTAAAGCGTCCTGTTTCCTTAAGTGATATACATCCATTGTGGACAAAGAATCCGAGTGAATGCCAGAAAGAGGAGTATATTGAATTTTATCGAAAAGTCTTCATGGATTACAAAGAACCACTGTTCTGGATTCATCTGAACATGGATTATCCATTTAACTTGAAAGGAATCTTATATTTCCCGAAGATCAATACAGAGTACGATTCCATTGAAGGAACGATCAAATTATACAATAATCAGGTATTTATTGCGGATAATATAAAAGAAGTTATTCCAGAATTCCTGATGGTATTAAAAGGTGTGATTGATTGCCCAGATTTGCCGCTTAATGTATCTCGAAGTGCGTTACAGAATGACGGATTTGTCGGTAAAGTGGCAGATTACATTTCCAAAAAGGTGGCAGATAAGCTAAACGGAATGTTTAAGACGGATCGTGAGAATTATGAGAAATACTGGGACGATATCAGCCCGTTCATTAAGTTTGGATGTTTGAAAGATGATAAGTTTGGAACAAAAGTAAGAGACTCCATCCTGTACAAGAATCTGGAGCACAGCTATGTGACATTGGAAGAGTATGTTAAAGCAGAAAATGATGCGAGAGGTATTGCAGAACCAAACGAGAATAAGGAAGAGCAGATAGAAAATACAGATACAACCGCAGATCGTGAGGAGAATGGAGACAAGAAAGAAGCTGAGAAGACAATTGTTTATTATGTGACCGATGAACAGCAGCAAAGCCAGTACGTGAAGTTATTTAAAGAACAGGGACAGCAAGCAGTGATTCTAAGTCACAATATCGATACTGCTTTTGTAACTTATATGGAGCAGCAAAATGAGAGTATTAAATTCCAGAGAATTGATGCGGATGTCCTGGAAACATTGAAAGAAGAAGTGGCGGAAGAAGAAAAAGAAAACTTCCAAAAGACCACGGACAGCCTTGTAGAAATCTTTCGTAAAGAGCTAAATAACGATAAACTGGAAGTAAAGGTTGAGAATCTGAAGGACGAGAATGTGGCATCCATGGCTGTGCTTTCTGAAGAATCCCGCCGGATGCAGGAAATGATGAAAATGTATGGTATGGCAGGTATGGATCCAGGAATGTTTGGAGGACAGGCAACACTGATTCTCAATGCAAACCATCCGCTTGTGAAATTTGTAGTAGAGCATAAGAGAAGCAAGAGTGTACCGATTATCTGTAAGCAGCTGTATGATCTGGCAATGTTGGCACACAAACCGCTCAGTCCGGAAGAAATGACAGCATTTGTTCAGAGAAGTAATGAAATTATGATGTTGCTGACAAAATAGATGTGAAGTAGTGATAAAAGAGAGAAGATATAAATATTGAGAGGAGGTGCCTTGAAATCATGGAGAAGATGCCATGGTGTCAGGGCATCTTCTCTTATCATGTTTCTGTGATGGATGCAAATGGGATGGGATTTGTTATTCTTCTATAATGTGAATCTCAAGAAAATCAAAATCAATAGAGTCCACAAAATTATCCTGGTAGAATCGTGCTTTGTCATGACGTTTGAAATCTGCAATGGTAGAGTCTAGCCAGATGGGCTTGCTTAAGTCAAATTCGTAGCATATGGCATCCAGTGCGTGAAAAATCTTGTGGGTGCGTGTGTCATCCGTGTTATCACAGATGACGGTATCCTGGATTAATTTATTGTCTTTGAATATCTTTCCCCATAAACGAAACATAGAAAAGCACTCCTTTTTTCGAATTCTGTATAGTTGTATTTTAAATATGATGTTCTGCAGAAAAGTAGGATTCTGCTGATTCATTCTTATGGGATAGAGTATAGCATCCAGAGCGACAGGTTGCAAATAGAAATTCGTACAGGAACGGAATGGGGAAGTGTATACTGAAAAAATGGTAGATAATTGAGAAAGATGATGATATAATATTACAGCGTTGTCATGTGACAAGACAGTAAAGTAAGGAGCAATAAAGATGAAAAGTATTTTGGATAGAATTTTTGTAGACGGACTCAGTGGTATGGCACATGGGTTGTTTGCTACATTGATTATAGGAACGATTATTCAGCAGATTGGGAATTTGGTGGGAGGCAACACCGGAGATTTGATATTTCTTGTAGGGAAGATGGCGGCTTCCATGACGGGTGCAGGAATTGGTATCGGAGTGGCAAGAAAATTCAATGCAGAGCATTTGGTGGTGGTTTCAGCGGCAACTGTCGGAATGATTGGGGCGTTTGCAAGTCAGATTCTTTCACGAACGATTGTGCAGGGAAGTACAGTAATGATATCTGGACCGGGAGAACCACTGGGAGCATTTCTGGCAGCGTATGTGGCTATTGAAGTGAGCAGCCTGATAGCAGGCAAGACGAAACTGGATATTATAGTGACTCCACTGGTGTGTATTGGAACAGGCGCTGCGATTGGATTGCTTGTCGGACCGTACATTTCACGGGGGATGGGATGGATTGGCTCTATGATTAATTGGGGGACGGAACAGCAGCCGTTTCTGATGGGAATCGTAGTGTCTGTTTTGATGGGAATGATTTTGACTTTGCCAATCAGCTCAGCGGCAATTGGGATTATTTTGAATCTGTCCGGTTTGGCAGCAGGTGCAGCAACAATCGGATGCTGCTGTAATATGGTCGGATTTGCGGTAGCAAGTTTTCGGGAAAATAGATTCGGCGGTCTGCTTGCGCAAGGAATTGGAACGTCCATGTTGCAGGTACCGAATATCGTGCGACATCCGCAGATCTGGATTCCGGCAATTTTATCCAGTGCGATTTTGGGTCCGGTTGGGACGATGGTATTTCATATGACAAGTAATGCAACTGGCTCTGGTATGGGTACAGCAGGTCTGGTAGGACAGATTATGACCTGGCAGGTGATGACACAGACAGAATCACCCGCGCTGGTACTGATGAAGATTATGGTGATCCAGGTCCTGCTTCCGGCTGTGCTGACGCTGGCTTTTTCAGAAATTATGAGAAAGAAGAAATGGATTAAATATGGAGATATGAAGTTAGATTTTTAAAAAATATCGGGGATGCACCATGTATAATACTACAGATATTTTTTAGTGAAACAGAGGGATAAGGATTGGTTTAAGGTTTGTAAAAAAAGCATGAAATCTATGACATATGTCTCAAAATATGTTATAATAAAAGACAGTAAATGGTTATAAACAATTGTCTGAATTTAAAGATGAGAGGAGTATTACAATTGGAAGGAGAACGACAAGTCGGAGATGCAATCCGGAATTATGAAGATGTCGATAGTTGGAAGACGGTCATTTTCCTGTACAATGCGGCTTTGAAAGAGGTAGGAACGAAGCTGGAGATTCTCAATGATGAATTTCAGCATGTACATAAGTACAATCCGATTGAACATATAAAGACGCGGATTAAGACACCGGAAAGTATTGTAAAAAAATTAAAGAGGAATGGTTATGAGACCTCAATCGAGAATATGGTGAAATATATTAATGATATTGCAGGTGTGCGGCTGATATGTTCGTTTACTTCAGATATTTACTGTTTGGCAGAGATGATCGGGAATCAAAGTGACCTGAAGGTGCTGACAATTAAGGATTATATTAAAAATCCAAAAGAGAGCGGTTATAAAAGTTATCATATGCTTGTTTCTGTTCCGATTTTTCTGTCTGACAGTGTAGTAGATACAAAGGTGGAGATACAGATTCGAACGATTGCGATGGACTTCTGGGCGAGTTTGGAGCATAAGATTTATTATAAGTTTGAAGGAAATGCGCCGGATTATATCAGTCGAGAGTTACGGGAATGTGCACAGATGGTATCAGAATTGGACGATAAGATGCTATCATTAAATGAAGCGATTCAGACATGTCTGCGAGAAGAGGAGAATCAGCAGGAGCAGAGAATCCATATGGATGAGGTGACAGAAAATCTGATTGGCAGCAAACGTAAGAACCAGGAAATGACAATGTGCAATTAAATAAGTAATTAGAAAAGTACTTCTGTATCCAAAGTGGAAAGGAAGTACTTTTCTGCTTTAAAGGAGATGGGTGTCTAATGAAATAAAAATCTCTGATTTGACAGTGATTTCAGGTGTTCGCTTGCTTGACCCGGATATAGATTTCCCGTATAATAAACAGTAAGCTTTAGAGAATGAGATTGCAAAGGGAAAAAGAGGGAGCCGGTATGGCAAGAGAAGTTAAAAATAAATTAATGGAAATTGGTGCAGGAAGTGTGTTATATCTTTTGGCGCTGTGTTCTGTTCGATATTGGGATGCTACAGGGGGAGCGGAGCTGTTTGTGTTTTTGCTGGCATATGTGGCTCTGACGGCAGGAATCGTATGGCAGATGTTTAAGAATTTTCGAAGACTGCATTTTTTTGATGAGAATTTTCTGATGCTGCTGGCAACAGTTGGTGCCTTTTTGATTGGAAAGTATGCAGAAGCAGTTGGTGCGATGCTGTTTTTTCAGGTTGGTAAATTGATTGAAGCGATTTCTATGAGCAGGACAAAAAAGTCCATTGCGAAGTACATGGATATTCGACCAGAATCTGCAAATCGGAAAGTGGGTACCAGTGAGGAAGCAGTGGAACCATCGGAATTAAAAGCGGGGGATGTTATCATCATAAAACCCGGAGAGAAGATACCGGTGGATGCGGTTGTGACAGAAGGTGTCAGTACAATCGATATGAAAGTTCTGACAGGAGAGGCTGAACCGCAGGAAGTCAAAGTCGGACAGAAGGTATACAGTGGAAGTATCAATTTGAGCGGATTGATAGAGGCCAGAGTTTCTAAAGTGTATGCAGAATCGACGGCATCTCGTATTATGAAGATGGTGGAAAGTGCTGGGCACAGAAAGGCTGAAAGTGAAAATTTCGCAGAGCGATTTACAAGATACTATACACCGATCGTAACGTTGCTTGGAATTTTGGTTATGCTTCTTCCGCCGATGATGATGGAGGCACATGATACAGAGATATGGATGTATCGCGGTCTTATTTTTCTTGTAGCCGCGTGTCCGTTTGGTTTGCTGATCTCAGTGCCGCTAGCGTTTCTCGGTGGAATTGGTGCAGCATCCAAACAGGGGGTTATGATCAAAGGAAGTAATTATCTGGAAGCTCTATCAAAGACAGAGACCTTTATTTTTGATAAAACAGGAACGTTGACAATGGGAGTGTTTCATGTGCAGGAAGTCGTTCCGAATGGGATTACAGAAGAAGAACTCCTGGAGATTACAGCTTATGGAGAGGCATATTCGAATCATCCGATTGCAATGTCTTTGAAGGATGCATATGGGCTAGACATTGATACTAGCAGAGTAAAAGATGTTAAGGAACATTCTGGGTTTGGTGTGGAAGCAGTAATCGATGGAAGAATGGTGCATATTGGCAATTCCAAGTTTATGAATAAACTGGGGATGTTTTATCCGCCGGCAGAAGGTATTGGTACTGCAGTTTATGTGGCGGTAGATGGTGAATATAGAGGATATATTTTAATTGCGGATGTGATTCGGAGAGATGCAAGACGTACCATTCACTGGCTGAACCGGCATCATCTGGAGGCTGTTATGCTGACGGGTGATAATGAGCGGGTGGCAGAAGATGTGGCGAAGAAATTGGGGATAGAGTATGTATATGCAAATCTGATGCCAGAGGATAAAGTGGTACAGCTGGAAGAATTTATGGAAAATCAGCTGGAAAGTGAGAAACTGGCATTTGTCGGAGATGGAATTAATGATGCGCCGGTGCTAGCACGTGCAGATGTTGGAATTGCCATGGGAGGACTTGGTGCTGATGCGGCATTAGAGGCGGCTGATGTGGTTCTTCTTGAGGATGAACCGTCCAAAATTATCAACGCCATCCGGATTTCTAAAGGAACAGTTCGTGCTGTGAAGCAGAATATTGTTTTTGCGATTGGCATGAAAGTGATTCTTCTAATAATGGCATTCTTTGGATATGTGTCTATGCAGGATGCGATTATTGCAGATATGGGTACGATGCTGATTAACATCCTGAATTCTTTCTGGGTAATTAGATATCCGGAGTAACGGGTGGAACGGCTTGTAAGAAATTATAAAAAGAAAGCGTGAATAAAAAACGGCATGAGTAAGAAGAATAAAAAAGAGCAGAATGTTCGGAATAAAGCGTTGAAGCATAAAGCAGAGAATACTCTAAATCATGGAAGAAAACCAGGATGTAATTTTGAAAAGGACAGAGGGATTCAACAGAGGAAGCGACGCAGGAAGAAAAAAAAGAGAGGTGTGGGGAAGAAGATACTGTTAACATTAATCGTTCTGGTTTTGCTTGCCGGGATTTGTGCAGCGGGATTATTCTATTATCAGAGATATGCGAAATCATCTACGGGAGATATGGTGGAGTCTGGAGTCAGTTTGATACAGCAGAAAGATTATCAAGGAGCAATTGAATCTTTTGCGGCAGCAATTACCAATGAACAGCAGAAGCAGGAAAAGGAAAGTGGTCCTGAAAGAAAGAGAGGGGCTTCATATATAACTGAGGCTTACCGTGGTATGGGAATGGCGTATTATGAACTGCAGGATTATGAACAAGCAAGAACAAATCTGCAGCAGGTGATAGATGCAGGTGGAGAAGTGTCCCCGATTTTTTATAATATACTTGGAATTTCAGCTATGCATCTTGGAGATTATGATGGAGCTTTGAGGGCATTTGAAGAAGGAACTGCGCTACCGGCAGTGGGAACGTATCAAGATGCCGGAGGTGCGGAACAGAGCGTGGACTATTCTGCTGTGATTCAGGAAATGAAGTTTAACCGTGTGATCTGTTTTGAGAAGAAACTGGATTGGGCGAATGCAAAAGCAGAGATGGAGGCGTATACCGCAACATATCCAGATGATTTATCAGTGCAGAAAGAGGCAGAGTTTTTGGTAACACGATAATCAGAAGAGCTCGGATTCATAACTCCAATAGGGGGAGTAAAGAATAGGGCGGAAAAGACAGAGATGTATGTAGAGGCAGAGTATGGATCAGAAGAAGATTAGCAAAAGATATCAGATTACCGAATACTGTCATCAGTTTTTGAAAGAGCATATTCGAGAAAATGACAAATGCATTGATGCAACTGCGGGAAATGGAAGTGACACATTGTTTTTATGTGAGCAGGTCGGTCCAGGAGGCAAAGTTTATGCGTTTGATATTCAAGAACAGGCACTGGAACATACAAAGGAACGACTTCAAAGCGCGGGATGTGATGACCGCGCTGTTCTTATTCATGCAGGCCATGAAAAGATGGAAGAGTATGTAAAAGAAGAAGTCAGGGCAATTGTTTTTAATTTTGGGTATCTTCCGGGAGGTGATCACCGAATTGCAACCAAAGTAGAGACGAGCTTACTGGCGATTCGCAAGGGAATGGAACTTTTGTGCCCGGAAGGCATCATGAGCCTGTGTATTTACAGTGGAGGTGATACCGGTTATGAGGAACGAGAGCAGATTTTAAAGTTTTTGAAAGAGTTAGATTCTAATCGATGGCTGGTGATTGCGACGGAGTATTTTAATCGGAAGAATCACCCTCCGATGCCGGTATTTGTGATACGAATGAAGGAATAAAAGAGAGGTATCTTATGAATATATATGAATTAAAAGAGCAGGAAGAGCGGGTGATTCTGGTAGGGGTTCAGGTGAATGATAGTGAACTGGTGGAAGAATCTCTGGATGAACTTAGTGAACTTGCAAAAACTGCAGGAGCGACAGTCGCAGGACGGTTAATACAGAATCGAGAACATATTCACCCGGCAACTTATATCGGTAAAGGAAAGATTCTGGAATTGAAAGAATTGCTGTGGGAAATGGATGCTACGGGAATTGTCTGCGATGATGAGTTGTCTTCCGTGCAGCTTAGTCACCTGGAAGAAGAACTTGGATGTAAAGTTATTGACCGAACGCTCTTGATTCTGGATATTTTTGCTTCTCGCGCAGTGTCCAGTGAGGGAAAGATCCAGGTTGAATTGGCACAGCTAAAGTATCGTGCCTCTCGTCTGGTAGGGCTTCGAAATTCCCTTTCTCGTCTGGGAGGAGGAATCGGAACGAGAGGACCGGGAGAGAAGAAGCTGGAAATGGACAGGCGTTTGATCCGGGAAAGAATCAGTCGTTTAAAACGAGAACTGAAAGAGGTAGAGCAGCATAGAGAACGGATTCGTTCCCAGAGAAAACAATCACGGATGAAGGTGGCTGCTCTGGTGGGGTATACTTCTGCAGGAAAAAGCAGTATCGAAAATGCTTTGACAGATGCCGGTATTTTAGAAGATGCCATGCTGTTTTCTACGTTGGATACAACGACCAGAGCTTTGGAACTGGGCAAAAAGCAGCAGATACTTCTGACAGACACGGTTGGATTTATCCGAAAGCTTCCGCATCATCTGATTGAGGCGTTTAAAAGTACATTAGAAGAGGCAAAGTATGCAGACATCATTATTCACGTAGTGGATGCTTCTAATTCTCAGATGGATACGCAGATGCATGTTGTTTATGATACACTCCGTCAACTTGGTGTAGAGGGGAAACCGATCATCACACTTTTTAATAAACAGGATCAGACATTAGACAAAGGGACACTTCGAGATTTTCAAGCAGATTATACCTTGTATACTTCAGCCAAAACAGGACAAGGACTAGAGGAATTGAAAGCTGTGTTGCTGGAAATTCTGCAGAAGGAGCAGATATATGTAGAGCGTTTGTATTCTTTTACGGAAGCGGGCAAGATTCAGCTTATTCGTCAGAATGGGCAGTTACTGGAAGAAGAGTATGTTCCTGAAGGGATTGCAGTAAAGGCGTATGTACCAAAGGAGATATACAGTAAAGTATAAATCCATGCGTATAATCGTAAATTGTCTTTATTAGCTAAATAAACCCACCGTCAAATCCGATAACTTGTCCCGTCAGATAAGAGTGATGTTCGGCAAGGTCGAAGACCAGATCTGCAACTTCTTCTGGTGTGCCAAAACGGCCCGCAGGTACTTCTTCCATCAGTTCTGTTCGTTCTTCTTCAGAAAGCTGCGCATTCATGACTGTATCAATGACACCGCATGCAATGGCGTTGACCTGGATATTGCTTGGAGCGAGTTCTTTGGCAAGAGCCATGGTAAGTCCGTTTAGCCCAGCCTTTGTAGCGGAATATGCCACTTCACAGGAAGCACCGGTGCGACCCCACATGGAAGAAATATTGATGATTTTCCCGCATTTCTGGAAGACCATATAAGGAATGGCTGCACGACAGCAGTAAAAAGCGGATGACAGATTCGTGTGAAGAAGATCATTCCAGTCGGTATCGGTCATATCTGTCAGCAGCCCGATATAGGAGATACCGGCATTGTTGACAAGAACATCCAGCCCCCCAACTTGTTTGGCAATAATCTGAAAGATATTTTTCACATCTTCCGGACAGCCGACATCTCCCACAACGGTGGTACATTCAGCTCCGGTGGAAATTAGTTCATCTCTTAAGCAGTTCAATTCTTCGACAGAGTTCTTACAATTGATAAATACATGATATCCGTCTTTGGCAAATCTTCTGGCACAGGCTCGACCAATGCCACGGGAAGCTCCGGTGATTAATACGCATTTTCTTTTCATAATATATTCCTTCCTGTAAAAATCAATATCATATCTGAAAAAGTTTTTGTATGACAGCTCTGTATGCCTACAAGTACTAGTATAGCGGATTCTGGAAAAAATGTACATGGATTTTCGTTGTGATTCTGGGGCTGGTGTGGTATGATTTTTATATCGGAAATTTATTCAATTTATATGTTTTAGGTCATGGAGGAAGAAAAACATGATTAACGAAGCCATTGAGTTTGCTACCAAGGCACATGAAGGGCAGTTCAGAAAGGGAACCAAACGACCATATATTGTCCATCCGGTGGAGGTGGCAGATATTGTGACTTCCATGACCGAAGATGAGGAAGTGATCTGTGCTGCGGTTCTGCACGATACAATCGAAGATTGTGAAGGGGTGACAGTAGAAGTCCTTACAGCACGATTTGGAGAACGGGTAGCATCGCTGGTACAGAATGAGAGTGAAGATAAGTCCAAGACTTGGGAAGAAAGAAAAAGTGCGACTATCATCCGTCTAAAGAAAGCTTCAAAAGAGGTGCAGATGATTGCATTGGCGGACAAGCTGTCTAATATGCGTGATATTGACCGGGATTACCCAAAGTTTGGAGAAGCATTTTGGCTGCGTTTTCGGATGCAGAGCAAAGATGCAATGGGGTGGTATTATAAAAGTATCCGAGAGGTATTAAAAGAGAATTTTGAAGGGGTTAGTGCCTATCAGGAATATTGTTTGCTGGTTGGGAAGCATTTTGGAGATGGCCCTGCCACTCTGGAATGGAAGAATGAGATAAAAAGGAGTGTGTGATGGGAAAGACAAAGGTAATCTGTTTTGCAAATAACAAGGGTGGAAGCGGGAAATCCACAACATGTTCCAATGTGGGATATGGACTGACACAGTTAGGGAAAAAAGTTCTTTTGATTGATGGTGACATGCAGCTGAATCTTTCCCTTTCTCTGTTTGATGAGGATCAGGTTCTTTCATTTGCACAGAGCGAAAAGAATTTGTATGAAGGAATTCGTCGGCAGGATGATTTATCTGATTATATCGTACGTTCTGAGTATGAAAAACTAGATTTAATCCCATCTTCTACACTGATGAGTTCTATCGAATACGAATTGTTTACAAAATGGCAGAGAGAATATATCCTGAAAAAATGTCTGACCAATATTATAGAGTCAGAAGGTTACGATTATATTTTGATCGATGCACCGCCGACTTTGGGGGGCTGGGTGCTGAATATTTTATGTGCATCGGATGAAATCATCATTCCTGTAGAGTCCACACCGTGGGGGCTGTTCGGGCTGGGGAATATGTTTGAGTTTCTAGAACAGGTGAAACAAGTTGCACCGGATTTAAGAATTGGCGGAGTGGTCATAACAAAGGTAGATACCAGAAAAAGTTATTTTAAGCAGACCATTGATATACTCAGAGAACTGGAAGATGTCAAAGTATTTGATACATATATCCGCATTGATAGTAGTATTGAATGGTCACAGGATAATCATACACCGATCATGGTATACAAACATAGCAGCCGCAGTGCAAAAGAATATATGGCATTGACGAAGGAGATTGCAGATGGATGCTGAATTGTTAAGAGCACTGTCGGTAATCACAGAGGAAGAACAGCGAATACTGGATGGAAATGAAAGGATTGAACAGCAGAGATACACGGAAAAAAAGGAGCTGATCGTGGATGCTGAAAAGCTGATGCAAAGAGGAAAATTGATACAGGTGCGACCTCATACCAGGTTTGTACATTTTCCAAAGCATCGACATAACTATGTGGAAGTTATCTATATGTGTCAGGGAACGACTACGCATATTATAGACGGCAATCAAGTCGTGTTGGAGGAAGGAGATATGCTCTTTTTAAACCAGCATGCCGAGCAGGAGATTTTGCCTGCAAAGGAAAAAGATATTGCGGTGAACTTCATCATTCTCCCAGAATTTTTTGATACGGCATTTTCTATGATGAGGAATGAGGAAAATACATTGCGGGAATTTTTAGTTGGAACTTTGAGTGGAAATAATGGGTTGAGTTCGTATTTGTATTTTCATGTATCGGATATCCTTCCAATACAGAATCTTGTAGAAAATATGGTGTGGACTATTTTTTATGATCTGGGGAATAAAAGAAGTTGTAATCAGATTACCATGGGGCTACTGCTTCTGCAACTTTTGAATTATACAGATAAGATGGAGACAGGAAGCGGAAAGTTTCAGACAGAGTTGACTGGAATTGTCCTCAGTTATATTGAGGAACATTATAAAAATGGAACCCTATCGGAACTCGCGGAACTGATGAGATATGATGTATACTGGTTAAGCCGTGAGATCAAGAAGTGTATGGGCAAGACATATAAGGAACTTCAACAGGAAAAAAGAATGAATCAGGCCAGGTATCTATTAAATAATACAAAACTTCCGGTGACAGATATCATTGAGTCAATCGGGTACGACAATACCAGTTATTTTTATCGGAAGTTTAAGGAAAAATATGGAATGAGTCCGAAGGAATATCGGGAACATGGCAAAAAGATGTCAGATAAGTGAATAAGGACGTTTTAGAAGAAAGAAATTGCAAAAAAGGACGCTGTATTTAATAAATAGCGTCCTTTTTTTGTGAGATTTTACTAACTATAATAGATTTAAATATAATTATTCAGTAGGTCTGAACAGTTACATTTAGATGGGAAACGTGTAAAGGAGACACAAAATGGAGAAATATTATTTGGCTGTGGACATTGGCGCATCAAGCGGACGGCATATACTTGCATCGATGGTGGATGGTAAAATGCAGTTGGAAGAAGTGTACCGCTTTCCGAATGGTATGGACAATGTAAACGGAACTTTGTGCTGGGATATAGACCGATTGTTCACAGAGATTAAAAACGGATTGAAGAAGTGCAGAGAAATAGGCAAGATTCCGGTATCTATGGGAATTGATACATGGGCAGTAGATTATGTCCTTCTGGATAAGGAAGATAAGATACTGGGTGAGACAGCAGGATATCGTGACAGCCGTACGACAGGAATGGATGAGAAAGTGTACGAGACGATTCCGTTAGATGAATTATATGCAAGAACCGGAATCCAGAAACAGATGTTTAACACAATTTATCAGTTGATGGCGGTAAAAGAACGACATCCCGAATATATGGAACAGGCAGAGAGTCTTCTTATGATACCAGATTATTTCCAGTTCTTACTGACAGGTGTGAAGAAACAGGAGTATACCAATGCAACAAGTACACAGCTTGTCAATCCGAAGACTAATGATTGGGACTATGAGTTGATAGAAATGCTCGGATATAATAGAAAGATTTTTCAGCCGATTTCTATGCCGGGAACAGTGCTCGGCAATTTTACAAAAGAGATTCAGGAGGAAGTTGGCTTTGACTGTAAGATCGTACTTCCGGCCACTCATGACACCGGCTCTGCTGTGCTGGCAGTTCCAACGAATGATGACAATGCTATTTATATCAGTTCCGGTACATGGTCATTGATGGGAATAGAACGGAAAGAGGCGGATTGCTCCAAAGAAGCAATGCATGCTAATTTTACGAATGAAGGCGGATATGATCATAGATTCCGTTTCCTGAAAAATATCATGGGACTGTGGATGATACAGTCTGTGAAGAAAGAATTCGAAGAGGATTTATCGTTTGGAGAAATTTGCTCTCGTGCATCAGAAGAAGGAATTTCATCAATTGTAGACTGCAATGATGACTGCTTTTTCGCTCCGGAGAGCATGATTCGGGAGGTTCAGAACTTTTGTGCGAAGACAGATCAGCAGGTTCCAAAGACCGTGGGAGAGATTGCAGCAGTTGTGTATAACAGTCTTGCAAAATGCTACGGTGATACGATCAAAGAAATCGAAGAAATTACAGGAAATACATACGATACGATTTATGTTGTAGGTGGTGGAGCAAATGCCGGATATTTAAATGAATTGACGGCAAAGTACACTGGTAAGAATGTGTCCGCAGGGCCGACAGAAGCAACCGCAATTGGAAATATAGCAGCGCAGATGCTTCATGACGGAGTGTTTTCGGATCTTCCGGAGGCAAGAAATTGTATTGGAGAGTCATTTGATATCAAGTGGTACAGTAAATAGAATATGAAAACAGGCTATATAATGATTAAGGAGGACAAAATGATGACAAGATATGAATCCGCAAAAGAAATTTATGCAAAATTAGGTGTGGATACCGATGCAGCTATTGAAAAATGCATGCAGGTGCCGGTTTCTCTTCACTGTTGGCAAGGAGATGATGTGATTGGATTTGACCATGATGGTCCGCTGACAGGAGGAATCCAGACGACAGGTAATTATCCGGGTAAGGCAAGAACGCCGGAAGAATTATTTCAAGATATGGACAAAGCCATGAGTTTGATGCCGGGCAAGAAGAAGATCAACGTACATGCGTGTTATGCGGTTTTTGAGGACGGTGAGTTTGCAGATCGTGATAAGCTGGAGCCAAAACATTTTCAGAAATGGGTTGATTTTGCAAAAGAAAGAGGAATGGGACTGGACTTCAATCCGACATTCTTCTCACATCCAAAGGTAAAAGATGGTCTGACATTGTCAAGCCCGGATGAAGAGACAAGAAAATTCTGGATTGAGCATGGAAAAGCATGTATCCGCATTTCTAATTATTTTGCAGAACAGACAGGAATTCCGTGTGTTATGAATATCTGGACGGGTGACGGATACAAAGATGTGCCGGCTGACCGTATGGGACCACGAGTTCGTTACAAAGAATCTATCGATGAAATTATTTCCGAACCATACGATCCGAAGAAAGTAAAAGTATGTGTAGAGTCTAAGGTGTTTGGTATTGGAGTGGAGGCGTATACTGTTGGTTCTGCTGAGTTCTCTTTGAGCTATGCAGCGGCTAATATCGATAAGTGTTTACCGTTAATGGATAATGGCCATTATCATCCGACAGAGGTTGTTTCCGATAAAATTCCGGCGTTATTGACATTTTTCCCAGAAATCGCATTGCATGTAACACGTCCGATTCGCTGGGATTCTGATCATGTAGTATTATTTGATGATGAGACAAAAGAAATTGCACAAGAAATCGTCCGCTGTGAAAATGGACTGGAACGTACGTATATCGCCCTGGATTATTTTGACGCATCCATCAATCGTGTTTCCGCATGGGTAACTGGATTCAGAAGTGTTCAGAAAGCACTTTTGAATGCATTGTGTACACCGAATATGATGCTAAAAGAATTGCAGGATACAAACCAGATGACAAAGAAGATGGTTCTGCAGGAACAATGTAAGACGCTTCCGCTAGGAGATATCTGGGAAGAATACTGCCGCAGATGTGGAGTTGCTGCAGAAGGATGGTTCGATGAAATCGAAAAATATGAAAAAGAGGTTCTGACGAAGAGATTGTAGAGAAATGAGCTAGGACATCAGCCGAAACTGATGTCCTAGCTTTTTTATTAATGATCCGACAGTTTAAAAATAGTTGATATCGTTGGCGAATTTCATTAAAGTAGATAAAAATTACTTCTTGATTATTTGCATTTTGTAATTATCTGGTATAATAAAATTGTAGAATTCAGACTGGAGGTGAAGAATATGGAGAAGCAGAAAAAAGAACCATTGCACAGAAGTTTCGGATATGCTTTTGAAGGAATTGCGGCAGTTATTAAAAAAGAGCGGAATATGAAGATTCATTGCTGTGCGATGATCCTGGTTGTTATGGCAGGAACAATTCTGCAAATTTCAGTCTGGAAGTGGTGTATTTGCTTTTGCCTGTTTGGTCTGGTGTTGGCATTGGAACTGGTGAACACAGCAATAGAAGCAGTTGTAGACCTTGTGACGGAAGAGCGGAGAGCGTTGGCAAAGCTAGCGAAGGATGCCGCAGCAGGAGCAGTACTGGTTTCAGCAATTATGGCGGCAGTTGCAGGATTGATGATATTTATTCCAGAAGGGATACAGTTTTTGCAGGAAGTACTGTAAAGATAACCAGACAAGCAAAGAAGTACTGGGGGAGTTGCATAATCACGCCTGTAAGACAGATGCGTGAGGAAAAAAGAAAGGAGAAGACACGATGGATGGAATAGGAGAAAATGTAAAAAAGATTTTATTGGCAGGAATCGGGGCTGTGGCAGCAACGACAGAGAAGTCAAAAGAAATTTTAGATGAGATGGTAAAAAAAGGGGAACTGACAGTGGAACAGGGAAAGGTGCTGAATGAAGAACTGAAGCATAATATTAAGAAGACTGTCAAAGAGAAAATGAATGTATCTGTAAAGGTGTCAGATCCGGAAGAACTGGATGAACTGCTAGAGAAGATGACACCGGAGCAGAGAGTTCTTTTGAAAGAACGAATTCAGAAGTTGGAATCTGAAGGCTCAGAGAACAGTACAGAAGAGAAAGAGGTTGAAACAGAAACAAACGAAGAGAAGGTAGATGAGTAAGCAGGAATCTTCTGAATACAAGGGCAGACTTCGGGAGATGACGGCAGTGCTTCGTAAGCATGGGATCACGAGAGGAGTTACGCCGGAAAAACTGAGACTGATCTTAGAAGATTTGGGACCGACATATATCAAAATTGGGCAGATTATGTCTATGCATTCGGATATTCTGCCGAAACGGTATTGCGAGGAATTGATGCGACTTTGTTCTGAGGTAGCACCGATGCCGTTCTCAGAAGTGGCAGAAGTATTGCGAGCATCTTACGGGGTCGAATGGAACGAGATTTTCCAAAGTATAGAAGAAAGTACGCTAGGTTCGGCGTCAATCGCACAGGTTCATAAAGCGATACTGAAAAATGGAAGTCAGGTTGTCATAAAGGTGCAGAGAAAAGGGATTTATGAAACCATGGCAAGAGATATTGCACTTTTGAAAAAGGCAGTGAAACTACTTCCTCCAGGCAGCCTGAAAGGTATGGTTGATTTCGATATGGTTTTGGACGAACTTTGGACAGTGACCCGGGAAGAAATGAATTTTCTGACAGAAGCCGCTAACATAGAGGAGTTTACCCGAAGGAATCAAGAGATTGCATTTATAGGAATACCGGTTCTGTATCAGGAGTATACAACTTCGCATGTGCTTGTTATGGAGTATATTGACGGTTTTGGCATTGATGATAAAGAAGTTCTTTTGAAAGAAGGTTATGAGTTAAAGGAAATTGGCAGCAAGTTGGTGGACAACTATATCAAACAGATTATCGAAGATGGATTTTTTCATGCCGATCCCCATCCTGGGAATTTAAGAATCCGCGACGGAAAGATTATCTGGATCGATATGGGAATGATGGGAAGACTGACAGAACGGGACAGAGAACTGTTGGAACTGGCTGTACGTGGAGTGGCTGTAAATGATATCGGAATGATACAGGAAGCGGTCATGGCTTTGGGAGAGTTTAAAGAAAGGCCGGATCCGAGTGCACTATACGAAGCGATTAACAATCTATTCAGCAAATATGGTACAGTAGAAATGGGTGAAATTGATATTGCGGAAGTCATGATGGATTTGATGGATGTGATGAAGGAAAATAAGATTGTTATGCCCCATGGACTGACTATGCTGGCAAGAGGATTAACACATATGGAAGGTGTACTTGCGGATCTTGCACCTGAGATTAATATGGTAGAGATTGCGGGAGCACGGATAAGAGGCAATTTACTGCACTCCATTGACTGGAAAAAGGAAATGAAGCAGAGCGGAAAGATGTTCTACCGCTCGCTTCATAAGTCTGTCGAATTGCCATCCTTACTTTCCGATGCGATCCATGGATATCTGAAAGGGCAGACGAGAGTGAATCTGGATTTGCATGTATCCAGTAATTTGGAGCGGCTTTTGAGAAGGCTGGTACGGAATATCGTAATGGGGCTATGGGTGATGGCACTTTTGATCAGTTCTAGTATTATCTGTACAACAGATATGCAACCAAAGATATGGGGAATCCCGGCGATAGGAGTACTTGGCTATCTGATCGCTTTCTTTATCGTTATGTATGTATTTTTAAAGCATATTTTTTCAAAGAAATAGAGGAAAAGAAGGATGTCGGAACACAAGACAGAGTTTAAGCCAATTGCATATATTCAAAATGGATTTATGGCAAAGTTCGGGATCCCAAGACAGAGTGGACTGACAGATGTGAAATCAAGGGTGGTATTTGAACCGAAGTACCGAGTAGTAGAAGCATTTCGAGGATTAGAAGAATACTCCCATATTTGGATTTTGTGGGAGTTTTCAGAAGCGATGCGAAGTGAGTGGTCACCAACAGTTCGCCCGCCACGATTGGGAGGAAATCAGCGGATGGGGGTTTTTGCTACCCGGTCGCCTTTTCGTCCCAACCCAATCGGATTATCGGCTGTGCGACTAGAGCGGATCGAGTGGGATACGGAAGATGGACCGGCACTTGTTGTTAGTGGGGCAGATTTAATGAATGGTACTCCCATTTATGATGTGAAGCCGTATCTTTCTTATGCGGATAGTTATCCAGAAGCGGAAGGCGGTTTTGCAGGACAAGTAATGGGATATGAATTACAGGTAGAATTTCCAGAAGAATATAGAAATAAAGTTTCTGAGAAAGAGGCTGAGAGTATCAGTCAGCTATTGAAACAAGATCCAAGACCGGCGTATCAGAATGTGTCAGAGCGGGTATATGGGATGGCGTATGCGGGAATGGAAGTGAAATTCCGTGTAAAAGATGACATTGTGTATATATGTGGAATTGAAAAGGTATGAAATAAGAACGATGCAGCCCGGATGGGTTACATCGTTTTTATGGTATAGAAATTGTTTTCCTACATAGATAAGCGTTCTTTTCTTGCAGAGAAGGGCTAATTGTGCTATCATGACTATAACAATCTGACGTGATAAGCCTTGGTTTGAATACAAAAGAGAACAGGAGTTGAGCAGATGCTGATAGAGATTGATTTTAACAGCAGTGAAGCAATTTATATCCAGCTTCACAATCAGATAATTATGGGAATTGCCACATCAATGATAAGGGAAGGTGACTCTCTGCCATCCGTACGTCAGCTTGCAGAAACAATCGGAGTGAATATGCATACGGTAAATAAAGCATATAATGTATTGAAGCAAGAAGGATTTATTAGCCTGGATAAGCGGCGTGGCGCAGTAATTGCGTTGGATGTGAATAAGTTGAAAGCACTGGAAGAGATGCGGGAAAACCTGCAGATTGTGTTGGCGAAAGCATGTTGTAAGAACATCACAAGAGAGGAAGTACACGAACTTGTAGATTCGATTTTTAATGAATATTCCGAATTTTAAAACATAGCATAATATATACAACAGGAGGGTTTTATGCAGAATCAATATACAAAACAGGCACTGAGTGCCATCAGATTTGCGGCTGTGGAGGCAAAGAAGCTGAAGCACCCATATATCGGGACGGAGCATTTGCTTTTGGGACTTCGGAAAGAATACACGGGGGTTGCGGGGCAGGTGTTGGCGCAGCATGGTGTTGAAGAAGAGAAAATCCTGCGTTTGATGGATGAATTGATTGCTCCGACATCTGGAGAGTTTAAGCAGCGGCAGCCGAAAGAATCACCTCGTCTTTACTGTATATTAGAAGATAGTGCGGTAGAAGCACGACGTTTTCATATGAAACAGATAGGAACAGAACATTTGTTGACGGCGGTTATTCGAGATGTGGAGTGTGTGGCAGCACGTATATTGATTACTTTGAATATCAATCTGCAGAAGTTGTTTCAGGATATTCTGGCAGCAGCCGGTGTAGATCCTAAGGAATACCAGGATGAACTGTCGGAGGATAAACACGGAACCGGAGGCGCTTTGGAGCAGTACTGTAAGGATTTAACAGCAGAGGCAGAAGAAGGTAAACTGGATCCGGTGGTAGGCCGGGAAGAGGAAATTTTTCGATTGATGCAGATTTTAAGCCGCCGAACGAAGAATAATCCTTGTCTTGTCGGTGAGCCAGGAGTAGGAAAAACTGCGATTCTGGAAGGTCTGGCAGAACGGATTGCACTTGGAATCGTACCTGAGAATATGAAAAGAAAGAGAATCTATACATTGGATTTGTCAGGATTGATCGCAGGTTCCAAGTACCGCGGAGAATTTGAGGAACGAATGAAACGCTTGATTTCAGAAGTAGAATCTAATCCAGATATTCTTTTGTTTATGGATGAACTCCATACTATGATAGGTGCAGGTGGCGCGGAGGGGGCGATGGACGCCTCGGGGATTTTAAAGCCGGCTTTATCTAGAGGAAGAATGCAGTTGATCGGTGCAACAACCATCGCTGAATACCGCAAATATATAGAAAAAGATGCGGCTTTAGAGCGACGGTTTCAACCTATTATTGTAGAAGAGCCAGACAAAGAAGCGTGTCTGGAAATTTTACAGGGGTTAAAAGAAAAATATGAAGAACATCACAGGGTAGAAATCAGTGAACATGCAATACGTGCATCAGTAGAACTTTCCGAACAATATATCTCGGATCGGAATCTGCCGGATAAGGCGATTGATGTAATGGATGAGGCGTGTTCAAAAGTAAGCCTCAGAGGATACAAGGTGCCAGAGAATCTGGTGAACCTGGAAGAAGCTTTAAAGGAACTGACACAGCAGAAAACAGAGAGTATTAAGGACGGAGACTTTGTAGAGGCTTCACGACTTCAGAAAAAACAGGAGGAAGTGCAGAAAAAGCTGACGATGTTGAGGAAACGTCTGCAGAAAAAGAATCAGTCTGTACGCCCGCAGGTGGAAGAGTCTGATATTGCAGAAGTAGTATCTGCGTGGACAAAGATTCCGGTAAGTAAGCTGGAAGAGACAGATGCGGAGCGTCTAAATAAACTGGAGAAGGTACTTCACAAACGTGTGATCGGACAGGAAGAGGCGGTCAGTGCTGTAGCAAGGGCGGTGAAGAGAGGTCGTGTCGGTCTCAAAGATCCGAAGCGTCCGATCGGCTCATTCTTATTCTTGGGTCCGACGGGTGTGGGTAAGACAGAGTTGTCAAAAGCACTGGCAGAAACTTTGTTTGGCAAAGAAAATGCAATGATTCGTGTTGACATGTCGGAGTATATGGAGAAACATTCTGTGGCAAAAATGATAGGATCTCCTCCGGGGTATGTTGGTCATGAAGAAGGAGGACAGCTGAGCGAGCAGGTGCGGACACATCCATATTCTGTGATTTTGTTTGACGAGATTGAAAAAGCACATCCGGATGTATTCAATATTTTGTTACAGGTATTGGATGATGGACATATTACAGATTCACAGGGGCGGAAAGTGGATTTCAGCAATACGGTAATCATTATGACATCAAATGTCGGAGCACAGGCAATTATGGAACCGAAGAAGCTGGGATTTGCAGCAAAAGAAGATGTCAAAGGGGATTATGAGCGGATGAAGCAGAATGTGATGGAAGAAGTGAAATTGATTTTCCGTCCGGAATTCCTGAACAGGATTGATGAGATTATCGTATTCCATCCTTTGAATCAGATACATATGAAACAAATCGTAACCCTGCAGTGTAAAGAGTTTACAAATCGTTTGAAAGAGCAGATGCAGATCGTCTTGACGGTACGAGAATCTGCGAAAAATCTTATCATTGAGAAGGGAACTGACGTTAAATATGGGGCGAGACCACTGCGACGTGCATTACAAACAGAGTTGGAAGATAAGCTGGCAGAGGCAATCCTTTGCGGCGAAGTAAAAGAAGGAATGCAGGTGGAAGCGGGAGTTTCTAAAAAGGAAATTAAATTTTATCCGAAAGTAATAAAGAAGTAGAAAATCAGCGAAATTTATTATATACTGAGTACATGGAGAATTAAGAGAGAAGCAGTAACGAAAATTCTAAAATACGCAGGAGGAACAATAAGAAAATGGCAACAGTAAAAGTATTATTACGTGCAGAAGATGACGGTACACTCAGTTTTGGAGATTATACACTTTCATCAAAGGCAAAGCTGGATAATTATGAGTTTGAAGGCGATATTTATAAGGTGAAAACATTTGCAGAGATTACCAAGCTGGAGAAAAACGGAATGTTCGTATATGAGTCTGTTCCGGGAAGTGCTGTTGAGAACTTCCGGGCAACAGAAAGTGAAGTGAATTTCACAGTATCTGCACCGGAGGATGTGCAGTTCACTCTGGAACTGGAGCCGGATTGTGAGTATGAGGTGTTTGTCGGTGGTGTGTCTGCAGGAAAGATGGCAACAAATTTAAGTGGAAAACTGAGCGTGAGTGTGGAAATGGCATCAGATGCAGGTACAGAGATCAGAGTAATAAAGTGTTAGAAGCGCAGAACATAAACTGATGTAGTGATACGGGGACAGGGATGACCTGTTCCCGTTTTTTGGTAATAATCATACATCAATAATGGATGAAAGAAAAGAGGAATGAAGTGGCAAAAGGAAAGAAGAGTGTATTTTTCTGTCAGAATTGTGGGCATGAGGAAACAAAGTGGTTGGGGCAGTGCCCTGCATGTAAAGAATGGAATACATTTGTGGAAGAAAAGAATATTTCATCATCTTCTTCAGTAAATGTAAAGAACAGCCGGGACGTGAAGATTGTATCTCTGTCTGAAGTCAGTGCAGATGATCATGCAAGGATTGGAACAGGCATGGCAGAACTGGATCGGGTGTTGGGCGGAGGAATTGTTCCCGGTTCGTTGGTATTAGTAGGTGGTGATCCGGGAATCGGAAAGTCAACATTGTTACTGCAGGTGTGTCAGAGATTTGCGCAGGAGAGTAGCGTCCTGTACATTTCAGGAGAAGAATCCCTTTCTCAGATTAAGCTTAGAGCAAATCGGATGGGTGAATTTGATGAGAATTTAAAGCTCCTCTGTGAGACAAATCTGGAAACTATTCGGAACGTGATCGAGAACCGACGACCGGAACTGATTGTGATTGATTCTATTCAGACGATGTACAGTGAGGAAGTGTCTTCTGCACCGGGAAGTGTTTCTCAGGTACGGGAATCTACCAATGTATTTATGCAGCTTGCAAAAGGACTGGGAATTGCAATTTTTATTGTTGGTCATGTAACAAAGGAAGGAACTGTTGCTGGTCCAAGAGTGCTGGAACATATGGTAGATACAGTGTTATATTTTGAAGGAGATCGTCATGCGTCTTATCGGATTCTGCGGGGCGTAAAGAATCGTTTCGGTTCAACCAATGAAATTGGAGTATTTGAGATGCGCCAGCATGGTCTGGTGGAAGTGGAAAATCCATCCGAATATATGTTAAGCGGCAAGCCGGAAAATGCATCGGGGTCTGTAGTTGCGTGTTCTATGGAAGGCACGCGACCTTTATTAATTGAAATACAGGCACTTGTCTGTGAAAGTAATTTTGGAATGCCGAGACGAACCGCAACAGGAACGGACTATAATCGCGTGAATCTGTTGATGGCTGTGTTGGAAAAACGAATCGGTCTGCATATGTCCAATTGTGATGCCTATGTTAATATTGCAGGGGGCATCAAGATGAATGAACCGGCGATGGATCTGGGGATTGTCATGGCACTTATTTCCAGTTACAAGAATCGTCCTGTGGATGAGAAAATGATTGTATTTGGAGAAGTAGGATTAAGTGGAGAAGTTCGTGCAGTAAGTATGCCGGAGCAGAGAGTTGCAGAGGCAAAGAAGCTGGGATTTGAAACCTGTATTGTTCCGAAAGTATCACTGGATATGGTGAAGGGAATCAAGGGAATTAAAATTATCGGGGTTAAAACGGTCAATGATGCGATGAATCAAGTGACATAATTACAGATGGATGCATAGGATAAAGAAAAAGGTGTATTTGCCATGACATATGAATCCTATCAAAAAATTACGGGTGTGATTCGTGATATTGTACCTGGAGCCTCCTGCTGTAATCAGGTGGTGTCATTGATGACAGAAAATGGAACTGTAAACTTTAATGTTTCTATGAATACAAAGATTATTGATAATGTGAGACTGCGAAGAGGAATGCGAGTGGCAGCATATTATGATGTTAACCTTCCGATTCCGACAATCTATCCGCCTCAGTATCAGGCACAGCTTCTCACCGTATTGCGTCAGAATCAAGAAGTGATGCTGAATTATTTCGATGAAAGTCTACTGTCCGCGGATGGAGCATTGCAGTTGAATATTGGTCCTAATACCAGAATCTTTACAATTAACGGGCAGCAGTTTACATGTAATCCCGGCAATTCACAACTGCTCGTATATTATACAGTTACAACAAGGAGCATCCCTCCACAGACAACTCCACAGCGGATTATAGTATTGTGTTCTAACTAAAAGAAAAAGAGGAAAAATCGTCATTTTTGAAGATTTTTCCTCTTTTTCAGATAGTATGGTATATCTGTGTGATCTTTGATTATAATTTGCAAAAATGGAATCAAAAATGATATAATTTGTTCCAACGAGGAAATAATGAAAATAGGGAGGGAGTGTGCATGAATCCAGTAATAGTGAGAGGTGTGACGATTGGGAAAGGAATCCCGAAAATCTGTGTTCCAATTGTTGGAGTGACGAAAGAGCAGATTCTGGAAGAGGCGAAAATGATATGTAAAAATCCGGTGGATGTTGTGGAGTGGCGTGTGGATTGGTTTGAGCACGTATTTACTACAGAGCGGGTGCTGGAGGTACTAAAAGAGTTAAGAGCAGTACTGGGAGAACGCCCGCTGCTGTTTACATTTCGTACCCTGAAAGAGGGGGGAGAAAAGAAAATTGAAGTGGAAAGATATAGGGATCTGAACCAGAGAGTGGCAGAAAGTGGTTTTGTGGATATGGTGGATGTGGAAGCATTTACCGGAGATGAGATAGTAAAAGCATTGGTGAAGGAACTTCATGTATGTAAAGTAAAAGTAATTGGCTCTAATCATGATTTTCACGGAACACCAGAAAAGGATGAAATCGTCAGAAGACTTCGGAAAATGCAGGAACTGGGCGTTGACATTACGAAGATTGCCGTCATGCCGAATAACAAGAAGGATGTGCTGATCTTGCTTACAGCGACGGAAGAAATGGTGCGACTATATGCAGACAGGCCGGTGATTACGATGTCGATGTCAGGCAATGGTGTCATCAGCAGGTTCTGTGGTGAAGTATTTGGTTCAGCGTTGACTTTTGGAGCAGTTGGGAAAGCATCTGCGCCGGGACAGATGTGTGTGGGAGAACTGCAGCAGGTGCTTCAAATTTTGCACCGGAGTTGATCGGGGGAAATTCGGATATGAATATGTTGGATTATCTGGCTTGGAGAGGGGATTTGAATTTTGCACAAAGTGAATTTGGAGAGGTGGACAATCTGATACTTTGTTATCTTGTCTATGTCAATTTGGATGGGATTGCGCCGGGCATGGGTGAGGAAGTAATGACGGTACGGAGTCTATCGGAGCGTTTCTTTGAAATGTATCCGGAGAAGGTGTTGGAGAAAGATAAGTCTTTTATCCGGTTTGCACCGAAGGTGCTAAAGGTAATGGCACAGACAGAACGGTTTGGCAACTTATTGGTACAGAATTATGTGAATAGGATCGATTTGGAAAAGACGCTTCAGTTTGCGGCAATGGAAATTCTGTTAGGTGACGGGACGACATTTATTGCATATCGTGGGACGGATGACACGATTGTTGGATGGAAGGAAGATTTTTATCTGAGCAGGGGAGAAGTTCCAGCAGAAAAGGAAGCGGTAGTCTATCTGAATACAGTGGGTGCAGCAAGAGATACAGAGAAGATTCGAATTGGCGGGCATTCCAAGGGTGGTAATCTGGCGATTTATGCGGCGGCTTTTTGTGAGCGTGAGATACAGGATAGGATATTGGAAATTTATAATAATGATGGTCCTGGTTTTACAAAGGTATATCTTGAAAAGCCAGAGTTTCAAAATATACGTGGGCGAATCAGACGATATGTGCCCGAGAGTTCTCTTATTGGAATGCTTTTGAATCATATAGTAGATCCGATCGTGATAAAAAGTTCTCAGAAAGGTGTGATGCAGCATGACGGGTTTTCATGGGAAGTGTTAGGACCTGCATTCGTGCATCGCAAAAGGCTTTCTAATTTTGCACTGGCAATGGACAAGGGGATTCGGAATTGGCTGGCAAAGATTCCAGATGAACAGCGGGACCAGATTATCAGTGATTTATTCTCCGTGCTAGAAGCAACAGAGGCAGCGACTTTGACGGAACTACAGGACGGAGGAATAAAAAATATCCGGATTATTATGAAAGAAGTAGAAGAAATGGATTCGGACTCTAAGGGGGCATTGCAGGATCTGCTGAAGGAAGTATTACAGCGTATTCCGCAAATGTTGGGGATCACAGAAGTTCGTAGTCTTACTAAGAAAAAATAAAAGAATTTTGGGCACATCTGAAATAGATGTGCTTTTGCTTTACAAATATTTTATAAAATAAATTAGCACTCACCTATTTACAGTGCTAATAAATTGTGCTATTGTTATATTGTTGATAGAACAAAAAGATTTCTAAGAAGAGGTAAAGGAGGGGTTGCTATGAATATAAATAAATTTACACAGAATTCCTTACAGGCAGTACAAGCTTGTGAGAAACTGGCATATGATTATGGTAATCAGGAAATTGCACAGGAACATTTACTGTACGCATTGGTTACGCAGGATAACAGCCTGATTCTGAAGTTATTGGAGAAGATGGGATTCCAAAGCACATTGCTTGTCAATCGTGTGGAAGAAGCCATCAACAAGCGTCCGAAAGTGCAAGGCGGGCAGGTATTTATCGGCCAAGATCTGAACAATGTTCTGATTCACGCGGAGGATGAAGCAAGGCAGATGGGGGATGAGTATGTTTCTGTTGAGCATCTCTTCCTCACACTGTTAAAATATGCGAGCCGTGATATGAAGGCACTTTTCAAAGAAATGGGAATCAGCCGGGAAGGATTTCTGCAGGCGCTATCTACGGTGCGCGGTAATCAGCGTGTTACCAGTGACAATCCGGAAGCAACTTATGATACTTTGAATAAGTACGGGCAGGATTTGGTGGAGCGTGCAAGAGAACAGAAGCTAGATCCGGTCATCGGTCGTGATGAAGAGATTCGAAATGTGATTCGGATTCTTTCGCGAAAGACAAAAAATAATCCAGTATTGATTGGTGAGCCCGGTGTCGGTAAAACAGCGGTTGTAGAAGGTCTGGCACAGCGGATTGTAAAGGGAGATGTGCCAGAAGGACTAAAAGATAAGACGATTTTTTCATTGGATATGGGAGCTCTGGTAGCAGGTGCAAAGTACCGTGGTGAATTTGAGGAACGTCTGAAAGCAGTGCTTGAAGAAGTAAAGAACAGTGAGGGTAAGATTATCCTTTTCATTGATGAACTTCATACGATTGTCGGTGCAGGTAAGACGGATGGTGCTATGGATGCCGGAAATATGTTAAAGCCGATGCTTGCCCGTGGAGAACTTCATTGTATTGGCGCAACTACGCTGGACGAGTATCGACAGTACATTGAAAAAGATGCAGCACTGGAACGACGTTTCCAGCCGGTTCAGGTAGATGAACCAAATGTGGAAGATGCGATTTCAATACTGCGTGGACTGAAAGAGAGGTATGAAGTCTTTCATGGTGTGAAGATTACAGACAGTGCTCTGGTAGCGGCAGCAGTATTGTCTAACCGTTATATTTCGGACCGTTTTTTGCCAGATAAAGCAATTGATCTTGTAGATGAAGCATGTGCATTGATCAAGACAGAATTGGATTCTATGCCGACGGAACTGGATGAACTAAGCCGTCGTATCATGCAGTTGGAAATTGAAGAAGAGGCGTTGAAAAAGGAAAATGATCGGTTGAGTCAGGAACGTCTTGTGCATTTACAGGAGGAACTGGCTTCTCTGAGAGAGGAGTATGCGGGTCAGAAGGCACAGTGGGATAATGAGAAGGCTTCTGTAGAACGGGTACAGAAAATCCGTGAGCAGATCGAACAGGTCAACCGTGATATTCAGAAAGCGCAGCGCCAGTATGATCTGAATAAGGCAGCAGAACTTCAGTACGGTCAACTTCCACAGCTCCAACAGCAGTTGGAGACAGAAGAGGAACGACTAAAAGAAAAAGATTTGTCGTTGGTCCATGAGGCAGTAACAGATGAAGAAATTGCGAGAATTATTTCCCGGTGGACCGGAATTCCGGTAGCGAAGTTGAATGAAAGTGAAAGAAGCAAGACCTTGCATTTAGCAGATGAATTGCATAAGCGTGTCATCGGGCAGGATGAGGGTGTAGAGCTCGTAACTGAAGCAATCATTCGCTCCAAAGCGGGTATCAAGGATCCATCCAAGCCAATCGGTTCTTTCCTTTTCTTAGGTCCTACCGGTGTCGGTAAGACAGAGCTTGCCAAAGCATTGGCGGAAAGCCTGTTTGATGATGAGAACAATATGGTTCGTATCGATATGAGTGAGTATATGGAGAAATATTCTGTGTCTCGTCTGATCGGAGCGCCTCCGGGATATGTGGGATATGATGAAGGCGGACAGCTGACAGAAGCAGTGCGGAGGAAACCATATTCGGTAGTACTGTTTGATGAGGTGGAGAAAGCACATCCGGATGTATTTAACGTACTGCTGCAGGTATTGGATGATGGACGGATTACTGATTCACAGGGACGCACCGTAGATTTTAAAAATACGATTTTGATTATGACTTCTAATATTGGAGCAAATTATTTATTGGAAGGAATCGAAGAAGATGGTACGATTGACAGAGAAAATCAAAATATGGTCATGAATGAACTACGGGCACATTTTCGACCGGAGTTTTTGAACCGTCTGGATGAGATTATTATGTTTAAGCCATTGACGAAATCTAATATTTATGCAATTATTGATTTGTTGGTAGAGGATG
>JAHHTO010000199.1 GCA_020024595.1 Schaedlerella sp. | reverse complement strand
AACTCCTACATTTCCCCAGTGATTAATTGCAAGTGCATACACTCCCCCTATAAGCGCAGCCCCTAAAATTCCACCGATTCCTCCTTCTACAGACTTTTTCGGGCTTAACACCGGCGCCATCTTGTGTTTGCCAACCAGCATTCCCACACAATACGCACAGGTATCGCACCCCCACGCACAGATAAACACCAGCCATACCGTAAATACCCCTCCCGGCAGAAGTCGAATCTGGTAAATGTAAGACAGCATCACAGCCACATAGAAGAACCCAAAAAACGTTGCCATCACCTGACTTGGGTGATATTTCGGATAAGCAAATACCATCACCGCCATCAAACAAATCAAAAATACCATAAACAGCATCATACACCATTCCATCAATGCTCCCGGTAAAGTTGCCATGCCGTTTACCAGAAGCAATGCATAATATAGAAGTGCAAAGAAATATCCGACAATACCAAGAGCTTTGTTCTCAATATGAAAGACCTGATACAATTCCCTTAAACCAATCATGCTGATTGAAGCTACTGTCACAAATAGAACAGGCCCTCCCATAATCAATGTAATCAATGCAATTAACACAAGTAGTATTCCACTCAACAGCCTGGTCTTAAACATTCTGCTCCTCCTTTATCCCACCAAAACGTCGGTCTCTATTATTATACTGTTCAATTGCCCGAATCAATTCCTCTTTTGTAAAATCTGGCCATGGAACATCTGTAAAATAAAACTCTGAATATGCCAGTTGCCATAACAGAAAATTAGACAACCTCTGTTCTCCGCTAGTTCGAATCAGCAAATCCGGATCTGGAATACCAGCTGTATCCAGATAAGATGCATACATCTTCTCATCAATTTCTTCCGATTTTATCCTTCCATCAACACAATCCTTTGCTATCCTGCGCACGGCACGCACCATTTCATTCCGACTTCCATAATTCAAAGCGATTGTAAAATTCAAACCATTATTATTTCTGCTGGCTTCCTCCAGTTCTGCAATCCTCCCTTTGATATCTTCATCCAGCGCTGTCTTATCTCCGATCACCCGAATCTTCATATCATTCTTCTCTGCTGTTTTCAGACAAGTTTTCATATAATTGCGAAGCAGCTTCATCAATGCATCCACTTCATTCTTCGGACGATTCCAGTTCTCTGTGGAAAATGCATACACTGTCAGGTATTTAATCCCCATCCTCCATGCTTCCTCGCAGATACGCTCTACATTCTTACTGCCTTGGGCATGTCCATAGTTTCTCGGCATTCCTTTTGCCTTTGCCCAGCGGCCATTTCCATCTAATATAATTGCAACATGCTGCGGCACATTCATACCATATTCCTCCTCGTCACCAACAAACCAAAGGGGGACTACAAGAAGTCCCCCTCATAATTCCACAATTTTCTAAACAGTCATAACCTCTTTTGTCTTTGCTTCCACTGTCTTATCTACTTCTTTGATATACTTATCCGTCATCTTCTGAAGCTGATCTTCCAAATCTTTGATACCATCCTCAGAAATCTCTCCGCCTTTTAATTTCTTAAAAGCATCATTCCCATCCCGGCGAATATTACGAACAGCAACCTTTGCTGCCTCACCTTTTTTCTTCACATCTTTTGCCAGCTCTTTTCTTCGTTCCTCTGTCAATTCCGGGAAGATCAAACGTACAGCAGTACCGTCATTGGTCGGATTGATGCCCAGGTCAGACACCAGAATCGCTTTTTCGATTGTTTTAAGCATGCTCTTTTCCCATGGCTGGATCTGAATCATACGTGCTTCCGGAACAGACACATTTGCAACTTGCTGGATCGGTGTTGGAGTTCCATAATAATCTACCACAATCTTATCTAAAACGTGCGGATTGGCGCGTCCTGCACGGATTGCTCCCAATTCACTGTTCAGGTTATGCATAGTTTTTGTCATCTTCTCATCATATGCTTTTAATTTTTCATCCATTTTCTTTTCCTCCTTATACAATTACTGTTTTTCTGAGTTCTATTCTGATACAGTAACTTTAGTTCCGGTAAATCTACCGCTCATCGTCTCTACAATACTGTTTTCCTCATTCAAACCAAATACCAGCATCGGCATCTTATTCTCCAAACAAAGAATAGAAGCAGTTAGATCCACTGCTGCCAGTTTCTTATCAATGACTTCCTGAATCGAAACTTCATCATACTTCTTTGCTTCCGGGTTCACTTTCGGATCACTGTCATAAATACCATCAATCGCTTTTGCAAGAAGCATTGCATCTGCTTCTATTTCAATCGCACGGAGCACTGCACCGGTATCCGTTGAAAAATAAGGATGTCCTGTACCCCCTGCAAAGAAGATTACCTTTCCCTCTTCCAGTGCTGACACGGCAGCATCTTTGGAAAATAACGAAGTAAATGCACCGCATGTAAATGGTGTAAAAATCTCTGTTTTCATTCCCACATATCTGAAAATATCGGATACATAAATACAGTTCATCACCGTTGCCAACATTCCAATCTGATCTGCCTTGGTACGGTCGATCGTCTCACTTGTACGACCTCTCCAGAAGTTCCCTCCTCCAGTTACAATTGCAACCTGAATTCCATCCTCTACAAGCTTCTTTACTTGCTCAGCAACTCCAACACAAGTAGCTTCATCAAAGCCTGTTTTCTTATCTCCGGCAAGAGCCTCTCCGCTTAACTTCAGCAATACTCTTTTCATATCGTCTTGTTCCTCCGTCTGTTGTCTGTATCATACACTTGAAATTCTGTATAATCTAAAATGAAGTATAACATAACTTTTCTATTTTGTCATGCATATATCCGGCATCTCTTTCATCTGTCATTATTGTCAGCACATCTCCTGCCATAAGTTTTGTTTTCCCTTTCGGAATCATTTCTTTCCCGTTTCGCTCCAGTGCCACAAGAAGGCAGTTATCTGGCCAGGTAATCTCCTGTACACTTCGCCCTTCCAGAACTGAGTCTGCCATAATCACAAATGCACAGAGTACTTTCTGCTGTCCTGCTTTCGTTTCTGTTGTCGTGGATTTCTTCTGCTTCTTAAGAATCCGTTCCAGCAGACTTTCATAGATTGGATCCGAATGAAGCAGCGTTGCCACAATATACGCTGTGATCGACACTATACTTAATGAAAGCATCTGACTTACAGAGCCTGACATCTCAAACAGCAAAATAATACCGGTAATCGGTGCCCGCACAATTGCTGTAAAAAAGCCAGCCATTGCAAGCAGAACAAAATTATTGATATATACCTCCGACAAACCAAAAACTTTCACTCCTGTCATAGCAAAAATCCCGCCAATAAATGCCCCCAGAATCAGAAGTGGGAAAAAGATACCTCCCGGCGCACCCGAGCCAAAACTGATTGCCGAAAATAAAAACTTTATCACCAATACAAGCACTGCCGTCTTCAATATCATTTCTCCGCTAGTCAGCTGTTCAATCAATTCATGTCCACTTCCAAGTACAGATGGCATCACACCTCCTAGCACTCCCGCAGTCAGAAATGCTATTAGTATACGCCCAGTCTCACTCAGCCATTTTGGTTTTTTGTATAGCTCTTGCACTTTTAACATTGCCCAATTATAAAACACTCCTGCTACACCCACTACGATTCCCAGAACAATCAACAGCCAATAATAGTCCTGTGGTAGGAAATGTCCCAGTTCAAACTGAAAAACCGGTTCTAACCCGATCAGATGTGATGCAATAAAATCTGCTGTCACAGAAGCTGTCATTACGGAAATCAAAATAGATGTAGAAAATCCTTTGTGAATTTCTTCCACTGCAAAGATCACCCCTGCCAACGGCGCATGAAAAGCCGCTGCAAGTCCGGCACTTGCCCCACAAGTCATTAGATATCGTTCTTCCGTTTTCCCTCGATCAAGAACATGAGAAATCCCTTTCCCCGCCATCGCTCCAAGTTGAATGGAGGGACCTTCACGCCCCAGAGAAAGTCCACCCAAAAGACATAAAAATCCGCTAAAAAACTTTGCTGGAAGTACCTTTTTCCAGTTCTGAGAAAGCTTCCCCGTCACCTCCCCTTCTACCTGTGGTATCCCACTACCTGAAATCATCGGTTCCCACTTCAC
>JAHHTO010000198.1 GCA_020024595.1 Schaedlerella sp. | reverse complement strand
AAGGATATGTTCTCTGATGGTCATGAGACCAAGGTTAAAGAGAATCCTCTGAATGAAAACTTTGCAAAGGCTGAATTCCAAGCACTATGGAAACAAATCAATCACAAATATGCTTACACAGTTGAATTTGATAGCGATGAACTGATTCAGAAATCTATTGCTCATATCAATGAGAAGTTATTTGTTTCCGAATTGCAGTACACGGCAACGATTGGTCGCCAGAAGGCAGAAATGAACGAGCATGAAATTGGTCGTGGTGCATCTTTTACAGGAGTAAAGACTAGAACCCAGACTTTGAAACACGCCCAGACCAGTCAGATCAAGTATGACCTTATCGGCAAGGTCGCAGAAGGTACGGTTTTGACACGCAAAACAATAGCTGCTATTTTAAAAGGATTGCAGACAGATACACTCTATATGTTCAAGAACAATCCAGAGGAGTTTATTTCTAAGATTATCAAACTCATCAAAGAACAAAAGGCAACCATGATTGTAGAGCACATTTCCTACAATCAGATTGATGGCGATTACGACAGCACGATTTTCACTACTGAAAAAAGTTCCCAAACCTTCGATAAGGCTTTTCGTGCGAATAAGGCAATTCAGGATTATGTGTTTACTGATGGTTCTGCTGAAAATACTATTGAGCGTCGCTTTGTAGAAGATCTTGATGCAGCACAGGAAGTCTGCGTATATGCCAAACTGCCTAAGGGATTTCATATCCCTACTCCGGTAGGTAACTATTCTCCTGACTGGGCTATTGCATTCTATGAAGGGACTGTAAAGCATATTTTCTTTATTGCAGAGACCAAGGGTACGATGGAAAGTCTAAATCTCAGACCTATTGAGCAAGCAAAAATTTCTTGTGCTAAAAAGCTCTTCAATGAACTGTCTACAAGTGATGTAAAATACCATGATGTAGACAGTTATCAGCACTTGTTAAATGTAATGAAGTCTTTGTAACTTTTCGATTATTATAAATAGAAGGGAAATAGCTCAACATTTGCTTTAGGAGAAAGTATTCTATCTTATTGAGTTAATGATATCAATTGACTATAAAAAATAAAATATAAGAAAAGGGAAGCCTTGCCGATGAAGTAAATCGGTGGACTTCCCGAGTCCTATTCATAGATTGTGTAAACCCTTTGAATGGTGTAAGATAAAAATACAACATTTAGGGGGTTAAAATTATGCCAAAATATAAACTAAGCGCAGAAGAAAGAGCAGCCAAAAAAGAGAGAAAAGAACAGATTCAGAAACTGATGTCAAATTTAGATATAAAAGATATGAGGGATATAAATTCACTGTTTAAAGAAATGGTAGAAAGTATTTTAGAGAACAGTCTTGATGCAGAAATGGATGAAGAACTGGGTTACAGTAAATATGATTACCATAATAAAGAAACTGATAACAGCAGAAATGGACACAGTAAAAAGACAATGAAAACAAGTTTCGGAGATGTAGAAATAAATGTTCCCCGTGATAGAAATGACGAATTTAAACCGCAGATTATAAAGAAACAGCAGACAACACTTAAAGGAGATATTGAAGAGAAAATTCTGTCCATGTATGCCAAAGGAATGACAATGAATGATATATCCGATCATATTATGGAGATATACGGATTAGAAGTATCGGATAGCACCATAAGCCGTGTAACAGATAAAATAATACCTGTTGTCAGAGAGTGGCAGGAAAGGCCTTTAGACAGTATTTATGCAGTAGTATTCATGGATGCAATACACTACAATGTCAGATGTGATGGAAGAATAGTAAAGAAAGCAGTTTACATAGCAATAGGCATAAATATGGATGGTAAAAAAGAAGTATTAGGCATGTATGTAGGAGAAAATGAAAGTACAAAATACTGAGAATGGATTTGTCAAGGGAAATTTCTGCAAATAAAAACATAATATGAAATCTATTGAAAAGCAAGAAATGTTATGTTATTATGTGATAAATATTATTTAATGTGCGCTACATTTTGGTGCTTTTTCACTTAACAGAGTTGCAAGATACGAGTATCGCTAAATGAAAGTGTCATTTCAAAGGCATCGCTATGAAAGGACTTATTCCTTGCTACAGAAACCATAAGTAAGCTCAATAAAGGCTAGGATGTTGCTCGCTCGGTCCTCTGGCATATCTGCGAGTATTTGGACTGCGACATCAGACGAATCTGTTAAAGTGAATAACGAAATGGTATGGAGCTTGGGGTATTTTGTACCTTAACTGTCGATCTGTATAATTGAAGAAGCAAGGGGAGTCGGATGGCAGATGCTGTCCTTTTATAATCAGTAATGAGCTGTATAGGAGGGAAAACATGAATAACGAGATTTCTTTCATGGATGTCATCAATCAATTTGATCCCGCTGTATGGTGGGGCGCTTTGGCGGCGCTGATTACTTTTATAATTGAGCTTGTACTTTTGGTAAAAGGTGTCATCTTTGCATCGGGAGACAAGAAACTGGCCAAGGCCAAGAAAGAAGGAAGGATGCTGAGAGCTACCAT
Organism: Schaedlerella sp.; assembly: GCA_020024595.1. Taxonomy (GTDB): domain Bacteria; phylum Bacillota; class Clostridia; order Lachnospirales; family Lachnospiraceae; genus Schaedlerella. Next base: position 1,608 of record JAHHTO010000198.1, on the reverse strand, counting down.
GGTACACTGCAGGTATAGAAACAGAAAACCAGACAATAAGACCATCAACAGAATGTATGTAGCGCAGTATGAGTACACACTAAATGGCAAAACCAAAACGAAGCAAGTGGTTTCAACCGGTGTCAGACCACCTCATACAATTACATTGTATTATGAAAATCACGGAAAGAAAGTCTTTACGGATTCCATAAGAGGCGGAGGATCACTACAGCTGATTATTTATATCATTCCTTTTGTTATGGCTTATTTTGTTATGACTGCATTAGGATTTACTGGAAAAGGAGTATAATTATGAAAAAACATCTGAAAATTGCCTACATTCTGTTGGCCCTGACAGTGATGGTTTCCTTTGCTGGATGCAGCAAGGGCAAAAGCGCTGAACATGCCGAAAAGACGGATTTCAGCGGCAATGCCGAGGTATCAGAAGATTATTTTGAATGGAACGACAATGTGATTTTGTCCCTGACGGAAAGCGGTATGGAGCAGATCGAAATTGTCATTCCCAAGAGATGTACAGGATTCAACGGCGCAATTTTTGCGCTGGATGAATGCAAGGTCAAATCTCTTACCTTCGAAAGTGATTCTGATTTCGAGCTGAATGGCGGCTTGCGCAGCAGCCACACGCTGGAACAGATCAAGCTGCCCAGTGGGCTCACGAAAATCTCCGACATGGAGTTCTGGCGCTGTGATTCTCTTGAGGAAATCACTATTCCCGCTGTCATAACGGAGATCGGGAAAAACGCATTTCAGGAGTGCGCAAGCCTGAAAAAGGTGGTGATTGAGGGGGCTGTGACTGAGATCAAGCCGCACACGTTTGAACTGTGCAGCAGCTTAAGCAAAATTGTTTTGCCGGACACAGTGACCAAGATTGATGAGTATGCGTTTTTCAACTGCAACTCGCTTAAAGAAATTACCCTGCCTGCCGGATTAACCGAAATCGGCGGCTTTGCGTTTGCAAACAGCGGCGTGGAGAAGGTAATTGTGCCGGCGGAGCTGACACTGGAAAAGTGGGATACAACTTCGTTTGTACAGAACGATCATGATGTGGAAATCTATGTTGTAGAGGGCTCCTGGATGGATCAGAATTTCGAATCTGTATTTGATGGTGCATTCAATAAAAATTATTCCAAATGATGGCTGATTTGCATACCTACTCCACCGCTTCCAAGGGGCAGTACACCCCGACCAGATGGAGATGGCTGACGACCTGACGATCCAGCCCGGCGGGCTACTATTCCAGACATATGCTGGAGCAGATGGCCTCCTTTTTGGAGTTATTCAATCGGTATGACCGGCACGTGACTGGCGGAAGCGATTTCCTTGGAGAGCGCATCAAACCGGATATTACGCTAAAAACTTGACAGCTAAACCTGGACTGCTTCCTGAAAGAATAAAAGGCAGCCCGCCCCACATGGCTGCGGTGGTCGATACGTTCTGCTTGGCCCACTTATTCCAAATGAAGATTGGTCACATCGGCCCACGCCTTACACCAGAGGACGCACCGTCAGCATGATATGGGCATGGGGATTGCGTCCAGGCGGATGGGGATCATGGATCGCCACATCTGCACACATTCCCTCAGTCACAAAGGTATCAGAAATAAAATCG
>JAHHTO010000197.1 GCA_020024595.1 Schaedlerella sp. | reverse complement strand
CGCGATCGCAGATTAGACCTTGGGCTGTCGAGAAGTCAACTTGCAAAAATGATTCATGTGACTCCTTCTGCCATTGCGAATTATGAAAATGGAGTCAGCTATCCAAAGCCGGATATTCTAATTTCTTTAATAATCGCACTGAAAGTGGATGCCAACTATTTATATGAAGACTATTTGTCCAATAGTAAAGTTAGAACACTTTATGGGCAAGAATTGACGAGAACAGAAAAAGAGGCAATTTCCAAATATTCGAAATTGCCTGAGAGTGGAAAACGACTTGTTCAAATCATTATTGACGAAGAATATCAGCGGAAGTTGTCTGAAGAATGGGTTGAATATTCTTGTATTCAACCAGGAATGCGTAAGCTGCACAGTGGGTTTCTCCTTAAGCAGGAAGAATGCCGTGTACGTTTTAAAAAGAAATATCAGTTTGAAAAAATGGAGTTTTGTTTCCGAATCCAGGTTGATCAGCATGAACCTGTCTATAAAAAATATTCGGTGATAGCGATGAAAAGAACTCCGGCAGTACATAATGAAATTGGCCTCTTCCGGCTTAATGACATCTACTATCTTTGTACATTGTATCAGATTGCCGGACAGTGTCGGCTCCGTCCGCTAAATGTAAATGAACCGGATATAGAGGTGAGTGATACAGACGAGCTTGAATGCGTTGGTACAGTGCTTGGGCAGATTTACGGAACGTATGAGATTGTTTCCGAGCAATGAGATATGCACAGAGCAATAAAATAGAAAAAGTAACGTCCATTGTCCTTTGAATTTTGACCTTTATAAAAGCATTTCTGGAAAACTTCGAGATTGTTTTTTTTAGAATCTGTTGCTATAATGTGTTTTGCATAGAGAAAGTTTATGGAGAAGATGATGAATGATGCAAGATGTATTAGAATTGAATCAGATTTTTCCGTTTTGGAAAAATCTAAAAAAAAGAGAACAAGAAGAATTACAACAGGGTGTTGTGCAAAATGAATATTCTAAGGGAACTCTCCTTCACTATGGTGGAAGAGAGTGTGCAGGGGTACAGATTATACGTTCTGGGCAGGCACGTGTATTTATTACTTCTCCGAATGGCGGGGAGATTACATTGTTCCGCCTTGTAGAAGGGGATGTAAGTATTTTAAGTGCAGCTTGCATGATGAAGGGAATGGATATAGAGTTAGACATGGAACTGGAGGAAGATTCTATTATCTGTACGATTCCTAAGTTCGTATATAAAAAGATTCATGATGAAAATGCGGCCGTAAAAGATTACACGCTGGAAATGATATCAGAAAAATTTTCGGATATTATGTGGCTATTCAATCAGTATGTATTTTCTAATGTAGCGTCCCGACTTGCAGATACAATCCTGGAGCATCGGGCACTTGCAGGTATGGATACATTGTCAATTACACATGATGCACTTGCACGGGATCTCGGGACTGCACGAGAAGTAGTGACGAGATTGTTAAAACAATTTCAGTTGGATGGCCTTGTGAAGTTGACTCGAGGAAAGATCGAGGTATTGGATGCCGGAAAGCTGGCAAAAATATAGATATGTGATTTTATCACAGATAAGTACTGCAAAAATGTTATACTGTAGTCAAATGCTGAGAAAGGCATTCAAAAAAATATATATAAAGATAAAAATAGTATTGGCAAAAAAGGAGGAAGTATAAATGGCAGTAGTAAAGTTGACAGCAGAGAATTTTGAACAAGAGGTATTAAAAGCAGATAAACCAGTATTGGTTGATTTTTATGCAGACTGGTGTGGTCCGTGTATGATGATGGCTCCGGTTGTAGAAGAACTTTCTGGAGAGATTGCGGATGTGAAAGTATGTAAGATTAATATCGATGAAGAAATGGAGATTGCACAGAAATACGGCGTTATGACAATTCCTACATTTATGGTATTTAAAAATGGAGATATTGATAAAAAAGAAATCGGTGCGCTGCCAAAGACAGCACTGAAAGAAATGTTAGCTTAGTAAAAAAAGAGAAAGTCCCCAGCTTGAGTCAAATGTTGAAGTGACAAGGCGGAGGGGCTTTTTTAATTTCAACGAATCAGAATGATGGTGGATGGTTTTAGAAATCTTGCGGGAACACCTTTTTAACAGTGATCTGAAAGTTTCATTACTAGAAAAAGAAAGAATGGAAAAGAAAAAACATCTCTTTTATATTTTGAATAAAGATAGTGGAAGAGGATTTTAGAAAAATGTAAAAAGTGTATAAAAATGACGAAATATTTTGGCTAAATGTAGAATAGGAGATGGAATAGCAAGATGTATAAAAAACGAAGCAAAATACATCTTGAAAAAAAGAGTAGAAATGGTATATTCTTGTAATATACCAATTGAAAGGGCGGACAAAGCCGTTTTTCGGAAAAGGAGGAAAAGGTATGAAATTGAAAAAGGCACTTTGCCTGGTTCTTGCAGGAACCATGACACTTAGTCTGGCAGCTTGTGGCGGTTCTAGTGACAAGAAAGCAGAAGAAGCAAAAGGCGAAGAAGGAAAAACACTGAAGGTTGCAGCAGTTGAGACTGCTTACGGCACAGCAATGTGGGAAAAAGTGTGTGATGCATTCGAAGCATCTCACGAAGGTGTAACAGTAAAGCTTACAATTGACAAAAAGCTGGAAGATGTAATTTCTCCGGATATGAAAGCCGGCAATTACCCAGACGTTATCATGCGTGCAGTTGGAGGGGAATCTGGTATGACAGAGACATTTATCAGAGATAACAACCTTGCTGACCTGACAGATGTTCTGGAAATGACAGTACCTGGTGAAGATGTAACTGTAGGAGAGAAGATCCTTCCTGGATTTACAGAGAATACAATTACAAATCCTTATGGAGACGGTAAAACATATTTGATGCCGATGTTCTACGGTCCATGCGGTTTGTTCTACAATAGCGCTCTTTTGGAAGAAAAGGGCTGGGAAGTTCCGGCAACATGGGATGAAATGTGGGAATTAGGTGAAAAGGCTAAAGCAGAAGGAATTGCATTGTTCACATACCCGACAACAGGATATTTTGATGCATTCTTCTATGCACTGCTTCACGAAGCACTTGGTGAAGAAGAGTTTGCAAAAGCTCTGAAATATGAAGAAAACATCTGGGATACTCCGGAAGCACAGCAGGTATTTGATATCATCGCAAAATTGGCTTCTTACACAGAGAAGACAACACCTGCCAATGCGAATGACAATGATTTCCAGAAGAATCAGCAGTTAATTCTAGATAACAAGGCACTTTTTATGCCGAATGGTAACTGGGTAATCGGTGAGATGGCTGAGGCTCCTCGTGCAGAAGGATTTGAGTGGGGATTCACAGCACTTCCGGCAGTTGAAAAAGATGGAGAAAGAGCTTCTTACTCATTCTTCGAGCAGACATGGATGCCGAAAGAGGCAGCAAACCAGGAACTTGGAAAAGAATTTATCGCATATCTGTATTCTGACGAAGCAGCGGATATCTTTGCAACAGAAGGCGGTGCAGTACAGCCAATCGCCGGAATGTCAGACAAGCTGGAAGACGATGCAAAGATTTACTACAGCATTTATGATACAGGCGCAGTTGCAGTTCTGGACGCATTTGCTACTACAGATCCTGTAGAAGGTCTGACAGTAAGAGGTGCATTCTTTGATCCTGTAAATTCACTTGTATCCGGGGATAAAACAGAAGATGAATGGGTAGCACAGTTTAAAGAAGCAAGTGATGCATTCCGTGGGGCATTAAAAGAATAAGCGTGAATAGACCATCCGTCTGTGGAGAGAAGATGGTGGAAACAGCCGGCGTTCATTTCTTTACGCCGGCTGTTTGTATGTAGAGTATTTGAAGATTCATAGACTTTTCGATATGAGAAGTGAAAAGAGCTTCGGAGGGATATTGTCTGCGGCACATATAGAACATATCGCAGACAAACGTTACAGGTGCGAGAATGGAGATGAATTAATGAGAAAAGAGAAGGGTAGAGGGAGATTTATATTCTGTTGTCTGGCTCCCGCTGTAATTTTATTTACAATTTTTATGATTTACCCTACAATCGGCGTTTTCCGTATGTCTTTATTTAAATGGGGCGGTTATACAGCTGAGAAAACATTTGTAGGATTTCAGAACTTCCAGACACT
>JAHHTO010000196.1 GCA_020024595.1 Schaedlerella sp. | reverse complement strand
GCATAAGAAAAATGGTTTAATCTATGAGCAGGGCAATCCGGCAGATCTTGCAGATAAGATTGCGTGGGCTGTTACACATCCTCAGGAAACTCTGGAGATCAGAAGATATGCGTATGAGCATTCCTATGAAAAATATACTGTGGCGGAAAATGCATCAGATGTACTGAATATATTTAACAAAGTTCTTAGTGAGGAATATTAAAAGATGATAGGATTAGATACAGGTCACTTGGTCTATAACTATGGAACTAAATTGCAGGCCTATGCCATGCAGACTCTGCTGTCCAGGACAGGGGAGAGTGTTGAAATCATTCAATGGCACCAGAAGGATTTTAAAATCCTGAATGGGCTGGCTGACTTTGCCAGATCTGCAAGAAGAATACAGGCAAACTACGGCTGGAAATATTGGAAGTTAATTTTTTCTCGGTATAAGGCACTGGATCAATTCAATAAAAAGTTCCATATTCACAAATTTTATGGGACTTTTGAGGATATGCAGCGCAATATGAAGATATACGACAGTGTATTTTGCGGAAGCGATCAGGCATGGCTTCCGGGCAATGTGAAACATCACTGGTATACATTAGAGTACTGTCCTGATGCTTCTTTTAAGGCTGCTTATGCACCGAGCTTTGGTATTGAAAATATTGAAGAAGAATTAAAAGAGCAATATCGGGATTTTTTAATGCGTTTCAATGCACTTTCTGTCAGAGAGATAAGTGGCCAGAAAATCATTCAGGATTTGACAGGCAGGCAGGTTCCGGTTGTTCTGGATCCCACCTTACTTCTGTGCAAAGACGATTGGGACGGATTAAAAAATGAACACACTGTTCAGATGCCGTTTCAGGGAGAGTACATATTTTGCTATTTTCTCGGCGGAAATAAGCAGCATAGGGATTCCGTTAAAAAGCTAAGCCAGGTAATGAAAAAAAAGATCGTAAATTTGGCACATTTTTCTGGCTATTGCCAGGCAGACACGGACTTTGCGGATCTTGATTTATATCAGGTGTCTCCGCAGGACTTTATATACCTAATAGAGAACGCTGCATATGTGTGTACGGATTCCTTCCATTGTACGGCTTTTTCAATTCAGTACCACAAAAACTTTACGGTTTATCAGCGCTTTAAGAGCCAGGATGGTGCATCAACCAATACAAGGCTGTTTTCTTTATTAGGACAGCTTAAATTACAGAATCGAATCGTCTCGGATGATCAGAATGTCAATTTTGAGGATATTGATTATCGAATTACTGATGAGATTCTGGAGACGCTCAGAAAAGACTCTGAGAAATACTTGATGAGTGCTTTGAGGAAAGAAAGTAATGTATAATACTGTGATAGACCATCCGGATATGTGTTATGGGTGCGGAGCCTGCGTTGCTGCCTGTCCCAAAGGATGCCTGGAGATTGTTAAAGATGAGATGGGCTTTAAAAAGGTCCGTGTTACTCAAATTGCTGAATGTATATCGTGCGGAGAATGCAGCCGTGTATGCGAAGCATTGAAAATGCTTCCCGGTCCAGAAAATCAAATGAAGCGTTATTATGCGCAAAATAAAAACAAAGATGTTTTGATGCGCAGCAGTTCTGGCGGCGTGTTTTCCGCTTTAGCCGAATATGTTTTCCAAAACCATGGTTATGTTTGGGGCGTCCGGATGGATGAAGATGGTAAGAATGTTTTTCAATGCGTCTCGAATAGCAGTGATTTGGAAAAGTTGTGCGGGTCAAAATATGTAGAAGTAGATACGAGCCTCCCGTTCCTTGATGTAAAGAAACAGGTTATGTCTGGCGCTATGGTTATGTTTACAGGAACGCCATGTCAAATTCAGGCAATGAATCTATACCTGAAGAATAAGAGGTATGATAACCTTATTCTGGTGGACCTTCTGTGCTATGGAGTGCAGTCACCTGTTATGTGGGAAAAATATCTTTCTGAGATAAATCCGGACCATGTGAAGCTTAAAACTGTTCAGATGAGGTATAAGAAACCGAGTTGGGAAGAATACTGCATGAGAGTAGAATACGAAAATGGTGTGTCCTACAAGAAAAAAAGGTGGAAAGATCCATATCTGCTTTCTTATGCTACCAATCTGTATAACAGAGAGATTTGCTCTCAATGTAAGGCAAAAGAGTTCCCAAGAATCAGCGACATCACGCTGGGCGATTTTTGGCAAATCGATACATTGCCCTCAATACCACGGTCGTTAACAGTTGACATGGGTGTATCGATTGTACTTACCCATAATAACAAGGGCGCAACAGTTTTAAAACATTTAGATAAGTATCTAAATGTTTATGAATTGCCTGATAATGTTTTCCCTAACATGATTGAAAGATTCAGTGGCTGCAGTCAAGCAAATCATCGGAGAGAGCAGTTTTTGCATCAGGTCAACAGTGAAACGTTTTCTGCAGCTGTCAAAAATAACACCGAGAGCCAATTGTTCGTAAGACTTCGTTTCAAATGGCTAAAGATAAAACGTATCTTAAAACGTATAATTAAATGAGTTCTGTAAATTGAGGTAGGCATACACATGACGAAAAAGAATTTTACAGAAGCAGGAACACTGTATTTTATAGCAACTTTGTTTAATAGAGGTATAGGTTTTATAACTGTACCGATTTTCAGCCGTATTTTAACAACGGCAGACTATGGCATTATAACAACATTCAATTCATGGGTTACTATGATTGCCATTTTTATGAGTTGTGGATTACATAATGCAATAAGAAACTCGTTCGTGGAATATGATGAAGCAGAACAGCCTAAATTTTTATCAACAGTTTTAACATTTACATGTATAATATTTGCTGTGTCAATGGCTGTGTGCGCGGTTGCATCTGCAATTATTCCTGTAAATGTAAATATGGCGCTGGTTGTTCTTTGCCTTATACAGAGCTTTGGCAATTCATTGATCAATGATTACAGCTATTTTCTGATGATGAAGTACCAATATAGGGCCAGAACTGCCTTGATGGTGTTACCAAGCTTATTGTCTGTTATTATATCTATTTTTGCAATCCTCTTCGTCATAAAAGATAATCTGTACATGGGGCGGATTTTCCCTACTACAGTTGTTTATGGAATCGTTGCAATCATAATCTTGATAACTGTATTTTCAAAGACAAAGCCACTGCTCATTAAAAAGTATTTAAAATACGGACTGGCCATTTCGCTTCCGCTGATCCTGCATGGTGTAGCATTGCAGATATTATCACAATCAGATAGAATGATGATAACTGCACTTCGGAGTGCGGCAGAGACCGGAATTTATGGACTTGTTTATAATTTTGGCATGATTGCGACAGTAATTACATCCTCACTCGATGGAATTTGGGTCCCTTGGTTCACAGATAAATTGCAAAATCGTGATGTGAAGAGTATCAATGTCTCAGCAATGGATTATGTACATCTGATGACATATACTATGGTGGGGTTAATTCTGGTTAGTCCCGAGATTTTAAAGATTTTTGCCGATCAGCGTTATTGGGAAGGCATGAGCATTATCCCGCCGATTATTCTGGCAAATTATTTGATCTTCATGTATACACTCTATGTAAATATTGAACATTTTCATAAGAAAACGGTGTATATTACGATCAATACTTTGATTGCTGCGGCTGTCAATCTTGTACTGAATCTCCTCTTCATTCCCAAATTTGGATATGTTGCGGCAGCGTATACGACATTGACAGCATATTTGCTGGCGTTTATCCTTCATTCAAATTATGCAAAGAAAATTGAGCCGGATTTATATCCCTTGAAGATGTTCCTTCCGTCACTGCTTCAGATTGGCATAACCATTATTATTTATTATTATATGCTGAAATATTGGCTGATTCGATGGGGAATCGCCGTCCTTTATGTGGTCGCGATGTTTATAAAAGAGAGATACCGTATTGGGGCATTGATCCCTGCTCTATCGGATAAGTATGCTTTTTTCAGAGATAAGAATAGGTAATTCCTCTGTCCAACGAATGGTTCCATACTATGAAATTTTATACCCGTGTTTGACTTTGTAAAATCCCCGGTCCCTGTAATTACAAGATTACAAGGATCGGGGATTTTATATAAACTGTTTATCTCCAGCTTTGAGGAGAGATAAGCGCAAAACCTACCACAGATTGTAAGGCATTGCCAAATGTGAAATAATGCATTTGTATGGGAGTGGATACTTTCATAAGCGCTTATCACCCCAAAGCGTGTAAGCTCCTGTGTTTTGTGCAAATGCCGGATATAGCATCATCTTCAATCAGCGGTGAGTAAATAC
>JAHHTO010000195.1 GCA_020024595.1 Schaedlerella sp. | reverse complement strand
GAAACCCACAGGCTTATGAGTGCATCGTAAATGCCATGGGCAAAAACCAGAGATACAAGTGTACAGTTTCGAATTTTCAATCTGCAAACGCAAAATAAGATCCCCAATCCGGCAGTCATAATTACCTGTACAGGATCACCGCTGAGTATATGAGCCAATCCAAATAACAGGGAAGATACGATGACTGCACAAGATGTTTTCTTTGTAATTCTCTTTATTTTTTCATATACAAATCCACGGAATACAAACTCCTCACCCAAGGAGATTCCCGCAATGCAGTACATGAAATTAAATGCCACTTTCCATAAATGCAGTTCTGTTTTCTCACCGACCATATCACCCAATCCCAAAAGGATCGGTATTACCGTTAATAGGAAAGACAGACATACACCAACGAGAACTCCAACGATGATTTGTGTGCCGAGTTTATCTTTATGGATTCCGTAGGCAGTAAGTTTTTCTTTTCCCGCAAAAATAAGGAGTACCGGAACCACCATGATTCCCCAATGGATTACAATCATGCTGATCATCCTGATACCTATGGGCAGTTTCATGAGTACAGTTTGATTAAACACATTAAGTCCCAAGAGGGAGAGAACTGTTCCCAAGATGCAAAGAAGCAAACCCCATATTTCTTTTCTTATGTTCATACTCTTCCACGCCTATCTTACATTATCATATTATTCAAATGTACCTAACACTTTAGTTTTTATAATCATATCACAACAACGTTAAATTCTCTATGTATTTTATATAAAAGTTACTTTATGTCAGATCGTTATGCACAAATCATCTCGGCATCACCAGATGAATGCGTATTTTGTGTTTTCGGAATTACTTCCTTATCTGGCGTATGCAAATGCATATCCGTGCTTTTTTTGTTTCGTCATATACGATAGTTCCTAAGGGATGACGCATATGTGATTGCTAATCCTGAATAAATATGGTAAAATCGAACGTGAAAAAATTCCATTTTATTTTACAAAAATTAAGGCTATTCCAGGCAGTTTATGAGTTGCTTTGAAATAGTCTTTTTTCATAAATCAATAAAAAGTGAGGGTTCATCATGGAAGAAAAAGAACAGAAACACAAGCGGCGTCCGCGCTATAAGGGGACGCATCCAAGGAACTATAGAGAGAAGTATAAAGAATTAAATCCAGAAAAATATGCAGAGACAATTCAAAAAGTTATAGAGAAGGGAAGCACACCTGCAGGCATGCACATTTCCATCTGCGTACAGGAGATCCTGGATTTCTTAAATATCCAGCCGGGACAGGTAGGATTAGATGCAACGCTAGGTTATGGCGGTCATACGAAAGAAATGTTGAAATGTTTAAAAGGAACAGGACATATTTATGGACTGGATGTAGATCCCATTGAATCTGCAAAAACAAAAAAACGACTTACAGATCAAGGATATGGAGAGGATATTTTGACAGTTAAACTTCTTAATTTTGCTCATGTCGATCAGGTTGCAGAAGAAGCAGGAAAGTTCGATTTTGTTCTTGCAGATCTTGGGGTATCTTCTATGCAGCTTGATAATCCGAAGAGAGGATTTTCTTATAAGACAGACGGTCCATTAGATCTTCGTATGAATCCGGAAAAGGGAGTGCCTGCTTCTGAAAGATTAAAAGAAATCAGTCAGGAAGAACTAGAAGGAATGCTTGTAGAGAATTCTGATGAGCCGTATGCATATGAGATATCGAAAGAAGTTACGGATACAATTCGTCAAGGTGGGAAGATAGAAACCACACTAGATCTTCGTCGTGTAATAGAAAAAGCCCTTTTATTTTTACCGGAAAAAGAGCATAAGGAAGTCACCAAAAAAGCTTGCCAGAGGACATTTCAGGCGCTTCGCATCGATATTAATGAAGAATACGAAGTATTATACAGCTTTCTTGAAAAGTTACCATCTGTTCTAAAACCAGGCGGAAGAGTTGCAATTCTTACGTTCCACTCAGGGGAAGACAGACTAGTAAAAAAATCCTTTAAACGATTCGAAAGAGAAGGAATATACAGTGAAGTGTGTAAGGATGTGATCCGTCCAACTGCGCAGGAATGTGTGAAAAACGGAAGGGCAAAATGTACAAAGATGCGTTGGGCGATCAAAGCATAAATGGAGGAAACGTATTATGAAAAAGAAAGTGTTGAAAGGCGTCGGTTACGTATTACTTATACTGGTTGTGTTTGCTGTTGTGTTTATAGGTTATCTCACAATAAGAGAATACAGACCGAATCCGATTGAAAAACTGGAAGGGAAGACAAATAATAGAGAACTTAAAAAAGGTGAGACATTTACAGTATTATCATACAATACAGGTTATGCAGGTCTAAGTAAAGGGGAAGACTTCTTTATGGATGGCGGAAAAAAAGTTGCACCGGAAAGTAAGCAACTTGTAGAAACAAATCTGAAAGGAATAGCAAACATATTAAAAGAGCAAAATAGTGATATTTATTTTCTTCAAGAAGTAGATGTGGATTCAAAGAGATCTTATCATATTGATGAACAACAATTTTATGAAGATGAACTTGGAATGCCTGGAAATTTTGCCTGCAACTTTAAATGTGATTTTGTACCTTATCCATTCCCGCCAATCGGAAAAGTTACAAGTGGACTTGTGACATTTACAGATTATAAGGTGGTAGAAGCTTCCAGAATAGCATTGCCGGAGTCTTTTAAATGGCCCGTGAAAACATGTAATCTGAAGCGTTGTATGCTTGAAGAGAGGATTCCGGTAGAGGGAACAGATAAAGAACTTGTTCTAATTAATTTCCATTTGGAAGCTTATGATAGTGGGGAAGGGAAAATAGCCCAAAGTAGAATGCTTGCAGAAAAGCTTAAGGAAGAATATGAAAAAGGAAATTATGTAATTGCAGGTGGTGATTTTAATCAAACATTTGAAGGAATGGATACATATCCTATCCATGATAAGGAAAGCTGGGTTCCGGGACAAGTTAGTGTAAATGAACTTGGAGAGGGATTTTCTTTTGCAGTGTCAGATAATGTTCCTACTTGTCGTCTTTTAAATGCTCCATATAGCGGAAATTATGAGGAATCACAAGTTTATGTTATCGACGGTTTTATCGTTTCGGACAATATTGAAGTTACAGATGTGAGAAATATAGATACCGATTTTGAATTTACAGATCATCAGCCGGTTAGCTTGAGTGTCAAATTAAAATAGCTTTTTTGGAGAGAAGAAATAATAGGGATAATGAAAATAACGATATTAACAGTAGGAAAAATCAAAGAAAAATATTTAAAAGATGCAATAGCAGAGTATTCAAAACGATTGTCAAAATATTGTAAATTAGAAATCGTAGAAGTCGCAGATGAAAAAACACCGGATCAGGCGAGCAAAGTGGTAGAAGAAATTATCCGTAATAAAGAGGGAGAGAGACTTCTCAAATATATAAAGGATGATGCATTTGTGATCACGCTTGAGATCAATGGGAAAATGCTTACGTCAGAAGAATTAGCAGATAAGATTGATAACCTTGGCATTGGTGGAAGCAGTCACATTATATTCGTGATCGGTGGCTCCATAGGGCTTGGAAAAGAAGTGTTGAGACGATCGAATTATGCTCTTAGCTTTTCCAAAATGACATTTCCACATCAACTTATGCGTGTGATATTGCTAGAACAAATTTATAGAAGTTATCGAATTATACAGGGAGAACCATATCATAAATAGTGGAATTTTTTAAATTCAAGTTTGTGATTTATAAGAATCAATTTATATCAAAAGAAATTCAAAGAATAAAGGATAGCTGTAGTCCTTGACGAATGGAAAAAAATTCTATATCCTTTATATATTATGAAGTAGAGTACCAGAGCGCCTAGTAAAAGAAAATTATCTCGTAGTAGAAAAGGAGGAACAGAAGTATGATAATAGTGATCATAATTCTTATTGTAGTTGTAGCAGTGGTGGTGTGGCTTATCAGTTCTTATAATGGATTTGTCAGATTGCGTAATAAGGCAGAGGAAGCTTTTTCTGCAATGGATGTTACATTGAAAAAACGGTATGACTTGATCCCGAATTATGTGGAGACAGTTAAGGGGTATGCAAAGCATGAGTCAGAGACACTTGAAAAGGTTGTGAATGCACGAAATATGGCAATGACGGCATCAACACCAGAAGAGAGAATTGAGAATGATACTCTGCTTACCGGAAGTCTGCGTTCTTTGTTTGCAGTCGCAGAAAGCTATCCGGATTTAAAGGCAAATACTAATTTTCTTGAATTGCAGAATCAACTGTCTGACATAGAAGAGGAGATTGCTGGATCAAGAAGATATTAC
>JAHHTO010000194.1 GCA_020024595.1 Schaedlerella sp. | reverse complement strand
ACTGAATCTGAATTTCAATCCCCTGTGCTTTTCTTTCTTTGACTGCTGATCTTTCTATTTGCCTGCAGCTTTCTTTGCTGCATTAATCTTCTCTACAAGCAGTTCTGCGTCAAGTCCGTGAACCATTGCTGCCTCTTCCAAAGTCTCACCCTGTGCAGACGGGCATCCAAGACAGTGCATCCCAATCTCCATCAGGATCGGAGCCGCCTCTGGAAATACCATCAGTAGTTCACCAATTGTTGTATTCTTAGAAATCTCTGCCATTTCATTCTCCTCCTTGTTTTTCATTTCATATTTCTTGTAACTGTGCTCCAAATCCACATGGTCAATGTCAATCTACTAACGCTTTGGAGCAGTTACTTTTTCATTATAATCGCAATTTTCCAAATTATCAACTACCGCATTCAAAAATAGTTCAAGAAATGGAATGAACGGTTCACCCGTCCAGAATATTCTGAATTGTCTATGCACAAAACATCAATTTTAGACTACTCAAAAGTCAATCTTTTTTCTCTCTTTTTTCGACAAAATTCGAATTTCATTATATCTCACCAAAACGTCCGTTCTTTTTTTCTCATGAGTAATCCACAAAATCCACCTCATTTTATGTGGATAATGTGAATAACTTTTGAAAAATCTCCCTTTTTCCACATTTTTTTGAGTTTTGAGTGTGGATAAGTTGAAAACTATTATTTTTTCCGTTTCGACTTTTTTTTACAAATTAATTCATTTTTGTGCATTTTGTATATTACTGCTTTCTATAATACCAGCATTCGGTTATTTTCAGACCGAGAATGCGTTGATTAATTATCTGTAAATTTCTATATTCTCTCAAAAAAGAAAGACATCATCCATTTTCAATGATGCCTTCAATTATCCTTTTTATAAAACTCGACGAATCGTTATGATCGGCGCATAAGTTGCACTGCAAATTCCAATTCCATCTACCTCGTTCATGGCATTAACAATATTTCCATCTCCCATATATAGCCCAACATGTCCATCATATAAAACAAGATCTCCCGGCATTGCCTGTTCATAACTTACTTCATATCCAACATTTACCATATCATAAGTGGTCCGTGGAAGAGCAATTCCAAAATTAGCATATACAGACTGTACAAATCCGGAACAGTCTGCCCCTTGGGTCAAGCTAGTCCCGCCCCATACATAGGGATTCCCTATAAACTGACAGGCAAAATTAACGACTGACTGCCCTGCAGAATTTCCTTCACTTTGCAATGATACCGTTTCCTGTATATCACTGCTGTTCGGACGGACACCTTTGGAAGTGTCAGATACTTGTGTTTCTTTTCGTGCATCTTCTTTTGCAATCCGCTGCGTCTCTTCTTCCTTCGATTCCGCATATGCCCATGTTGATTCAACTGTTACATAGTCTCCACTGACCCATCCTTCTACTTCTCCCACTTTCACTGGATACCAGTTGTTCACTGACTCTCCGATCACTTCGTACTGTTCGTTCAACAGAACCTGTGTCAGGATATCCGCATCTGTTCCTTGACCATTTCGTACATTTAGCACATATGCATCCACCGTAGCTTCTTCTTTTTCATATTCTTTTGCATGTTGTTTTGCCTCTTCTCCTGTATATAGAACATTTCCTGGTACATAACCTTCTACACTGCCTGATCGGATTTTTGTCCAGTCTCCTGCATATTCGAGTACGGTCACTGTAGAATCGCTGTAAAGCTTACCATTCCAGTCGCTCGCTTCATCTGGTGCACTTCTAATGTAGGTGAATCCACCATCATCTACATTAGAAAATGCCCGATTAAAATACTCACCCTCTTCTGTCGGTACCATATACAAATTTATATTTTCTTTTACATTTGTCTCATAACATTCTTCCAGTACCGATTCGATCCCTGCAATTGGTAATGTGGAAGAAAGTTTTTTCTGTCCTTCCTCTGCTGCTTCCACCGTCCATACATTCGCCGGAATCATGATTGCCCCTACTAGTGCAGAGACTATCAGTTTCTGTTTCTTATGTGTGCTGCTCATATAAAACCTCCTTATATTTTGTGCCTTTATCTTTTGTAGGAAGTTCTAAATGTTACACAATTATTAAATTTTGTTACGATATGATTATAGCAATCACTATGCGCAATGTCAACTATTTTAGCTCCCTTTTATATTTCAAATCCTGACATATTACGGCATTTATCTTCATTTTTTTACTTCTAGTCAGTATTTTCATTAATTATTTTGTAACATTTTAGGAATTTTATTCTTTCCTATTATATATAGTTGATTACTGCACAAATTAATTATTTCATAGAAATAGCTATGTTGAGAATTTTTTTCAATTCGCTCTTGACATTTATCTTATCCTAGTATATATTGTAAACATAGTAATTGTTACTATTATTGTTTTAAGTTTGAAAGGAGGATTCTGGTGGCTCAATTAAAATACAGTCGACAGCGTGAATCCATCAAACAGTTTCTGGCTATGACGAAAGAACATCCTACTGCCGACACAATATATATGCATGTAAAGGAAGAATATCCAAACATCAGTCTGGGAACGGTATATAGAAATCTAAAGCTGCTGACCGAATTAGGCGAAGCTGCAAAGATCACTGCTCCCGATGGCGGCGACAGGTTTGATGGATGTGTTCAGCCACACAATCATTTTTACTGCACATGTTGCAGGAAGATTCTGGACTTGGATCTTGATATGTCTGAGATTGATAAGATCAATCAAACGGCTGCCGAAAATTTTAACGGCATCATCGAGTCCAGTAACACCATTTTTTTTGGTCAATGCAGTGACTGCATTAAAAAGTCATAACAAATAACAAATAACAAAAAGAAAAGGAGATCAAAACTATGAAAAAATTTGTATGTTCAGTATGTGGTTATGTTTACGAAGGAGAAGCTGCACCGGCAGAATGTCCACAGTGCCATGTTGGCGCTGACAAGTTCAAAGAGGTAACAGGAAACAGAGAATGGGCTGCAGAGCATGTTGTAGGTGTTGCAAAGGGTGTCAGCGAAGATATTCTTGCTGATCTGAGAGCAAACTTTGAAGGCGAATGTTCAGAAGTAGGTATGTATCTTGCTATGGCAAGAGTTGCTCACAGAGAAGGATATCCAGAGATCGGACTGTACTGGGAAAAAGCAGCTTACGAAGAAGCTGAGCATGCTGCTAAGTTTGCAGAACTTCTTGGCGAAGTTGTTACAGACAGTACAAAGAAGAATCTTGAGATGAGAGTAGAAGCTGAAAATGGTGCTACAGCAGGTAAATTTGACCTTGCAAAACGTGCAAAAGCAGCAAACCTTGACGCAATCCACGATACAGTTCATGAGATGGCAAGAGACGAGGCTCGTCACGGAAAAGCATTTGAAGGACTTCTTAACAGATACTTTGGATAATTCATTACTTTTCTAATCAAGTACATCAAAACAGGTGTTGGCAATCAGCCAGCACCTGTTTTCATAAAATCAACTCTGTTTTCGGATTAATTTCTCTTTTTGTAATCGACTCATCTGTTTGATTGTATATTCCCGACTCATAGCCTGTTCTTTTGTTTCAAATATCTCATAATAAACAAGCTCCACCGGGCGTCGACTCTTCGTGTACTTGGCACCTTTTCCAGCATTATGAGCTGTGATACGCTTTTCCAGATGATTGGTCCATCCGGTATACAGACTTCCATCTGCACATTTTACAATATAGGTATAGTTCAATTTCTCCGATTCCTCTTTCATTTCTTTCTTCTGTTCAATCTCCAACAAGGAACATTATAAAACAAACAAGAGAAACCATCAATGTTTTACAGACAGTCATTCTTATCCTTCCATATAATCCAGTGGATTAACTGGGGTTCCGTCCTTAAGAAGTTCAAAATATAAGTTTGCTCCTTCTACAGAATAATATTTGGTTGGCTCGCTCAAATGTCCCAATGTCTGCCCTTTATTCACATATGCACCAATCTCCACCGGTACTTCTTTCAGTTGTCCATATACGGCGCTGTACCCATTCCCCATATCCACGGTCACAGTCAGTCCTGTCTGTGCATCCTGCTCAATAGAAGACACAATTCCCTCCTGCGCAGCTCCGATCATTTCACCGACTTCTCCTCCGACAATCAATGCAGGGTTATATTTATACTGTTCCAATGTCGGAAAATATACGGTCTTGTCCATACTATAATCAATGAGAACCGCTCCACTTGCAGGCCAGTCCAGTGTGGTATTTTCATCAAACCACACATTTACCGTATTTCCTGTGGTTTCTGCTGTATTTTCCTGAGACGTACTCTCTTCCTTTTTCTCTGCCTCTGTATTTTCC
>JAHHTO010000193.1 GCA_020024595.1 Schaedlerella sp. | reverse complement strand
AAGGAGTGGGAAACAGAGATTCGAGAAGTATTTCCGGATTATGAACTGAAATGTGCCCCTCTTTCTCTGAGTATAGCCTGTCATATCGGAAAAGGAGCACTGGCGATTGCCTGTACAAAGAAGGCAGATATTTTATAAGATTGATTTTGAGAGAAGCAATATAAAAAAAGCAAGGAAGTTTCGGATGGCAGTATGTGTATGCTCCGAGACTTCCTTCTATTTTTATACTTTTAGGATGCCTTGATGATATTCGTTTTCGTAGGCAGTCTTATATTTGTCTGTAATGACGGAATTGTACAGATTTGATGCCAGAATATCTTGTGTCAGCATTTTTTGTCCGGTTTCGCTCAGAGAATCGGAGGCATAAAGCTTTGTCAGAAGCGGAATCCGGCTGTTTTTTGCAATGGCAGAAATCACTTTTTCTGAATCTTTCCGAAAGCCAAGCAGATGCGCATAACTGTGGTATCCGTCTCGACAGTACCAGCAGACGGTGTTCTTTTTGATTCCAAGCATAATATGAAGAAGAGCACGGTTGATGCGGGTCTGGGTGATCTCTCTTGTCTTTAATAGTTCACAGAACTGCTTGTAGTTAAAGTAATGATTGAGTTGAGCGCAAATTCGGTGGGCGAGCTCGTCAGACACATCCATATAACGGAGAAGTGTTTCCGGTGTTTTATTAAGTAGTTTGTATTTTAACAGAAGAGAAAAATCATTCTGATATACCGGATATTTTATGCGGTGATAATCTTTTAATAATTCCAGACAATTGGAAGGAACTTGATCTTCTAGTTCCCCAAGGATATGATTGAATGTAGAGTTCTCAAAAGTATGGAAGGTATCTGTGTGCACCATGGAACCGGAATATGCAAGCAGAGAGCGGATGGCTGTAGCAGAACTGTTGACCGGATGCAACGTTTCATCGTGATAGTGTGCACCATGGCGTTTGATGGAATAAGGGATGATGTGGCTGTTTAGTTTTTTTAGTGCTTTTAGATATTCAATACCGAGGATATTGTTTGGGTCACTGAGCAGAAAAGAGAGAGGTTCGGTTTTTGTGCAGGAAGAAAGTGCTTCCTGGCGGGCACGGGGATAAGAGATACCGTTTTTTAGTTTTTTCTGAAGTTCGCGTCGGTAGTCTTCTGGTTCATCTAAAAGGATGTCTGCAATCTGCCGGAGTCCCTCTAGATCATTACTTTCACTTCCGAAACAGAGAAAATCTACGATTCCGAGACTTTCTAGAAAAGAAACGGCTCCTTCGGCAAATAATTCTGCACTTCCGGTGGCATAACAGACCGGGAGTTCAAAAACTGCAGCTGCGCCACATTTCAGTGCCATTTCCGCACGGAGACGTTTGGGCATGATAGCCGGAACGCCGCGCTGAACATAGTCACCGCTCATGATAACAATTGCAGTATCTGCTCCGGTAACCTCTTTTGCCTTTGTAATGTGGTATAAATGTCCGTTGTGAAAAGGGTTATACTCTGCGATTAATCCGACGACTTTCATGATTTTCTCCTTGTATATATTTTTGTAAACCATTATACTATAAAAGTATAGGGAAAGAAAGAGGTGGATGTCATGGAGAGAGAGCAGATTGCTGAACTTCTCGAAAAGAGAAGATTCAAAGAGTTAAAAGAAGAATTGGGAACCATGCATCCTGTTGACATTGTAGATATTCTGGATGAATTAGAAGAACGACAGATGATATTGGTGTTCCGTCTTCTTGCGAAGGAAGAGGCTGCTGAAGTATTTACAGATATGGACAGTGATATGCGTGAATACCTGATCAATGCGCTGACAGACTCCGAGCTGGAAGAAATCATGGATGAGATGTATGTGGATGATACAGTTGATGTTTTGGAAGAGATGCCGGCGAATGTGGTTGACCGACTTTTGATGGCGACAGATGAAGAAACACGCAGAAAAATCAATGTTTTGTTGAAATATCCGGAAGACAGCGCTGGTAGTATTATGAATGTGGAATACATCAGTTTGCGTAAGGAGATGACAGTTGCGGATGCGATTTTGAAAATTCGTCAGGTTGGTATTAACAGAGAAACGATTTATACTTGCTATGTAACAGAGAAGAAAAAACTGGTTGGGGCAGTGGATGTGAAGGATTTGCTGACTGCTGGTGAATCCAGACTGATCGAGGAAATCATGGATGAAAATGTCCTCTATGCCAAGACATTGGATGATCAGGAGGAAGTAGCCAAAACGATTCGAAAATACGGGCTTGTAGCGATTCCGATTATTGATCACGAGAATTGCTTGGTCGGTATAGTAACTGTAGATGATGCTATGATTGTTATGCAGGATGAGACGACTGAGGATATCAGTATTATGGCCGGTGTCAGTCCAAATGAAGATTCTTATTTTGGAACATCTGTATTTCAACATGCAAAAAACCGAAGTCTGTGGCTGATGTTTTTGATGCTTTCTGCTACGATAAGTGGAGAGATTTTGGCACATTATGAAAAAGCGATGGCAACGATGCCCATTCTGATCACATTTATCCCAATGTTGATGGGAACGAGTGGTAATAGTGGATCTCAGAGTTCTACGATGGTAATCCGGGGGCTCGCTGTGGGAGAAATCCAGTTTGAAGATTTTTTTCGCGTTCTGTTCAAGGAACTGAGGGTGGCTCTTTTAGTTGGGGGTCTTCTTGCTGTGGTTAATGGAATTCGAGTATATCTGATGTATGATCAGGATTTAATGTTGGCGATCTCCATCGGAGTTACGATGATAGGAATTGTATGTATGGCAAAGTGTGTAGGTTGTGTCTTACCACTTCTGGCAAAGAAAATCGGGCTAGATCCGGCATTGATGGCGGCACCATTGATTTCAACGATTATGGATACCTGTACGATTCTACTGTATTTTACGATTATTACAGCAATTTATAGAATGTAGTGAAACAGTCTGCGGGGGCTTTGGCTTCACAGACTGTTTTTGTATCAAAAAATTTTATGCTGGAAGCTCGATTGTATTGAAAAATAGACATGGAAATGGCTTGTATACAAAAAATCTTTGCGGTATAATAAAAACAGTGAGAAAAATGAAAGGTGGCTTTAAATCATGGGATTTATTGATGAAATCAAAGCAAGAGCAAAGCAGGATATTAAGACAATTGTGCTTCCAGAGACAGAAGATGAAAGAACTTACAAAGCAGCTGAGGCAGTTTTAAAAGACGGTACAGCCAAGCTGATTCTTGTAGGAAGCAAGGAAGAGATCGAAAAGAATGGTGCAGGATATGATATTTCCGGTGCGACAATTGTAGATCCGGCAACATGCGATAAGACAGAGGCATATATCGCAAAGCTTGTGGAATTGAGACAGAAAAAAGGAATGACAGAAGAACAGGCAAGAGAACTTCTTCTGGCTAACTATTTGTATTATGGTGTTATGATGGTGAAAATGGGGGATGCTGATGGTATGGTATCTGGAGCATGCCATTCAACAGCAGATACGCTTCGTCCATGTCTGCAGATTCTGAAAACAAAACCGGGAACAAAATTGGTTTCTGCATTTTTTGTGATGGTAGTTCCGAACTGTGATATGGGAGCGGATGGAACATTTATTTTTGGAGATTCTGGTCTTGAGCAGAATCCAGATCCGGAGAAACTTGCAAACATCGCAATTTCTTCTGCAGATTCTTTTAGAACACTGACAGGAAAAGAGCCGATCGTTGCAATGTTGTCACATTCTACAAAGGGAAGTGCAAAGCATGCCGATGTGGATAAGGTTGTAGAAGCTACCAGAATTGCAAAAGAGCTGGCACCGAGTTTGAAACTGGATGGGGAGTTGCAGCTTGATGCAGCTATCGTACCGGAAGTTGGACAGTCTAAGGCACCGGGAAGCCCGGTTGCAGGTTATGCAAATGTATTGATCTTCCCAGACTTGGATGCAGGAAATATTGGATATAAGCTGGCACAGAGACTTGCAAAAGCAGAAGCGTATGGTCCATTGACACAGGGAATTGCGGCACCGGTAAATGATTTGTCACGTGGATGTAGCGCTGAAGATATTGAGGGTGTAGTAGCAATTACTGCTGTACAGGCTCAGGCACAAAACTAGAGTAATTGGTGGGAGAAAACTTCCTTATATATTTAAAATTACGTGGAGGATATGGAAATGAATGTTTTAGTAATCAATTGTGGCAGCTCATCTTTAAAATTCCAATTAATCAACTCTGAATCAGAAGTTGTTCTTGCAAAAGGTCTTTGCGAGAGAATTGGGATTGATGGAAGACTAACTTATCAGCCGGCGAATGGAGAGAAAGAAGTCAATAATTTTGCAATGCCGACGCATACAGAAGCAATCC
>JAHHTO010000192.1 GCA_020024595.1 Schaedlerella sp. | reverse complement strand
TTCTCCATCTTTCCCTGCTCCATATCGTTCTGCGTGTGATAGATTGCCATGATACAGGCTTCCTCCCGCATCCCATGCTCCAAAGCGCCGTCTATGACCTCCATTGTCTCCGGGCTCATGTCATAGCCAAACGCCGCCCGAAATTCATCTGTAACAAAAAATGTCATATCAGGCACCTGCTTCTGTGCGGTGTGACTCCGGGCATCCGTACCCAGTTTTAGGGGGATACCCATATTTTTTGATATGCCATGCAGCATACTCCTCCCACCGTCCAGGTTCTTCGAAGAACCGCTTCACACCAGCTAATACACCATATGTAAGTCTGGTGTTCTGTGTTGACGACAGCTCTTTTAAAATCGTGCTCGAACCTTGATTGTTTGATTCACTCATTGCGCTTCTTCCTTTCTTGGCTTATCGTTCGGCTGTATTGTTACTGGTGGCAGCGCACTTCCTGCTGCCAGTCCCAGCGCGAAGCCGTACAGGATAGACTTTTTCTGTTCTGTAATTCTGGCTTGCAGCTTTGCCTGTTCATTTGCCAATACCACTTTATTTTCCAGCATTTCATTCATCTCCTTCATATCTTTCATAAGATTTATTTGTTTAACCGTTTGCAATATTATAATACATCATAGTTTTATTTCAGTCAAGCTTATTTAATAAAAATATTGCAATGTTGTTTTTCTTGTGGTATTATGATGCAAAAGGAGGTGTTTGAATTTGACAATAAACGAAAGAGTAAAACAAGTCCGAAAAGCTTTGAACCTAACACAAATCGAATTTGGTGAACGCGTTGGAATTTCACAGGGACATTTAACCAGTATCGAAAACGGAAAACGTGTTTGTACTGAAAAAACGATTATTGTCCTTTGTGCAACATTCGGAATCAATGAGGATTGGCTACGGACTGGCGAAGGTACTATGTTTGTTGAGACAGATGACAGTATCATCACAAGTGTAGTGGCAGAATATCATCTAAGCGCACTGGATAAAGCAATATTAAAAATCTTTCTGGAACTGCCACCCGAAAAACGTGCAATCATGCGAGATTTCTCCTACTCATTGGTTGATACCATATTGAACGATGATGAACTGCACACAGAATATCAGCAGCATACCCAAAAGAAAGTACGGCTCTCGACAGATGATCTTGATATTGAAGAAGAATTGGAGAGCTATCGGCGAGAACTGGAACTTGAGAAAAGAGCCAAGGAAAAATCAGAAGCTTCACCAAATTCAAAAGAAGCCTGAAATAACAGAAAAAGCCGCCCCTCTGCGAAAAGCAGAAAGGCGGCTTGAGCACTTAAAAATAATAAATTTTCATGAAGGGTGTATGAAATGTATGTATTTGACGCTTCCAGTGGTATGACGTTTGATAAGACAAGAGGGCTGAAATGGTATGGCTTGTTTCAAGTTTGTCTTTGTTTTCAGTTTCTTTTCGGACTTTCCATGGCTGTCTCTGGTCCGTCTTCCTTTGCCGCAAATCCTGAACTGTATCAGATTTTTTCTGAATATGTTGTTCTTTGTAAAATTGTTGGTCTCCTGCAATGTGTATTTACTGTTCTGTTATTAAAAACTACGATAAAATACCAGTATAGTATGTTGCGTTGGTTAATAGTGTACACTATTTTTCTTCTTTCTTGGTGCATAACCTCATACTTATTTTTATTTTTTCAATATGGTATTCCTATCAATATAGCAGAATTCATTTATGGACTTATTGTTATTTCTGCTCTCCCTATTATCACCTATTTTTATTTGAAAAAGCGTTGGTTTTCCTCATTTTCTGAAAGTGACCAAAATTCCCAATCGACTGTTCAGACTGAAGATAATATATATGCTCCCCCTGATTCTTCTGATTTGCTTTTGAAAGATGTACAAAAAGCAGAGCTTCCTGTTTCCCCTCTCTCCCCCTCAGCACATGATTCTAAGATACGCTTCTGCCGTTTTTGTGGCAATCCATTGCACGAAGATAGTATGTTCTGTGATAAATGTGGAAAGAAGGTGCGCTCATGAAATGTCCCCAATGCGGAAAAGAACTGCCGCGCAATAGTAAATTTTGTCAATATTGCGGCTCAGCCATACCACAAAAACCAATTCGTAAAAGCGTTGTCATCTTAACTCTACTTCTTTCTCTATCTGTTATTGGAAATATCTATTCATCGTATCAATATTATTCTATTTTACAGGTCTATGAGCAAGCGCAAGAACAAATCAAGTCCATAAAATCTACTGCAACCAAAGAGAAACAGAAGCGAATCGCGAAAGAAGATGAAATCAAAGAGAAGAACAAAAAAATTAAAAAACTTGAAGATGATGTTGAATTTCTTAGTGATCTAGTCGATAGTATGGCTACTGAATTATATGATTATTAAGCGAATCTATCTTGAAGACAAAAAAATCCCGCCCCAGTGCTACCAACGCCAGGGCGGAACAAAGCGAATACTGGAACAAGTCCAATAATCTACATACCATTAAGATTATACCACTTGTCTCCTTATTTTGTATACCCATTTTGAAAGGAAAGGTGATTTTATGCGTGGTGTAATCTACGCCAGATATTCATGTGACCATCAGAAAGAATCCTCGATCGAAGACCAGCTTCGTGACTGTAAAGCCTTTGCTGAATCGAATGACATTGAAATCATTGGCACTTACATTGACCGAGCGCAAAGTGGGCGCAGTGATGACCGCATAGCATTCCAGCAAATGCTGACAGCAAGTGACAACGGCGGCTTTGATTGTGTCATTGTCTGGAAGCTCGACCGCTTCGCACGAAACCGATATGACTCAGCAATCAACAAAGCACGCTTAAAGCGCAATGGTGTGCGTGTACTGTCTGCAATGGAGCGGATCAGCGATAGCCCCGAAGGTGTGTTGCTCGAAAGTCTACTGGAAGGCATCGCAGAATATTACTCCCTCGACCTCAGAGAAAAGACATACCGTGGTCTGGTTGGTCGTGCATTGCAATGTAAGCATACCGGCGGCAAGCCTGCCCTTGGATATAAGGTCAACGCAGACAAAGACTATGAGATCGATGAAGTTGGTGCGCAAACCGTCCGGCTCATATTCGAGCTGTATGCCAGTGGAAAAAGCTACCGCGAAATATTGGCAACTTTGAATCAACGTGGAGCTCGTACAGCTTCAGGTCGTCCTTTTGGTACAAATAGCCTGCATGACTTGCTTGTGAATGAAAAGTATATTGGAGTTTACACCTTCAGCCGCACACACCGCAGAGACGGCGGTCGCAATAACCATGCCTCAGATCCCGAAGCGATCCGTATAGAAGGTGGTGTACCAGCGATTGTATCCCGCGAGATATGGGATGCAGTACAGGAACGCATCGCAAAGAACAAATTAGCTCCCGGTAGAAATAAAGCAAAAGTAGATTATCTCCTCACCGGAAAAATATTCTGCGGTAAATGCGGCGGTGCTATGGTCGGTATGTCCGCGCACGGAAATTACACATACTACGAGTGCAGCACACGCAAACGTACCAGACAATGTGATAGAAAGCCCATACGCAGAGAAAAAATTGAAGATACCGTGCTGCGGTGTACGCTTGCATTACTGACAGATGAAACGATTCGAGAACTTGCAGAACAGGTTGCTGCCCTTTCGCGAAAAGAATGTGCGCAAAATTCGGAATTGCAATCCATTGAATCTGCAATCCGTGAAACAGAAAATCGTATCGAGAATATATCAAACGCCATTGCACAAGGTATCATAACGCCTACTACAAAGCGTATGTTAGAGCAATCAGAAAATGACCGTGCACAGCTCGTACACAGAAAAAATGAACTGCAATCAATCGGTGTGTATCCTGTTACAGTTGAACAAGTTGTTTTCTGGCTTGAAAAATTCCGCGATTTTGATATAGCGAATACTGACGACAGACACATGATCGTTGACTCCTTAATCAATAGTGTCTTTGTTTATGATGACGGAACAATAAATATTTTCTATAATGCTCATGGTAAAACCGATACTATAAAGCGTTCGGATTTACAAGATGCCGCGCCATCGGCACCAACTTATCCGAAAATAAAATTGATATCATCGTTTATATTCGGAGTCACATGGAAGACACCCAAATAATGGGTGTCTTCTTTTTTTGTCCTCGTATATCCCACAAAAACTTGCATGATGCACATGTATATATTCTCTATATAATAAGGTATATCCAGTATATTATATCTACTTTCATGGATTGCGCAGTCTTCTCTAATATCTCTTGATAACGCCTACAAACAGGGCAGCTCCAACGAACCGCCCTGTTCTCATACCTATTTACTTTTTCCCTGTCAGCTGATTCACAAGCCTTGGCATCTGCTCGATTTTCCCGCCGCACAGCCGATCCAGATAGACCATCGGCTGCACGCTGCATTCCTGCACTGCGATCTCGCCCTTGCTGTCCACCTTGACGATATCCGCATCGATCAGACGACGAAAGGTCGCC
>JAHHTO010000191.1 GCA_020024595.1 Schaedlerella sp. | reverse complement strand
CTCCTCTTTTTCGTATTTTTCACATTTGTGTTGATGTCATTTTGTTGAGCACATGTTCGCTCCCTCCTTTTTGTTTTTCTCTTCATCTCTTAATCCTGAAAATGTTCAAAAAACATATTTTACAGTCTTGCTGCGATTGCTTGGATAAACTTCTCACTGTTCAATACGGTCGGATTCTCGATCGTTGTAATTAACGCAAGGTCTTTTGTCATCTCCCCTGCTTCGATGGTATCAATGGTTGCCTTCTCCAGTCTGTCAGCAAACTCCATTAATGCCTGATTGCCATCCAATTCGCCACGTTTTCTCAATGCTCCTGTCCATGCAAAAATCGTCGCAACTGAGTTGGTGGATGTCTCTTCACCTTTCAGATGCTTATAATAATGGCGCTGTACAGTTCCGTGGGCCGCCTCATACTCATAATAGCCATCTGGAGATACCAGCACGGAAGTCATCATTGCCAGAGAACCAAATGCAGACGATACCATATCACTCATCACATCTCCGTCATAATTCTTACAAGCCCAGATATAGCCTCCCTCAGACTTCATAACACGCGCAACTGCATCGTCGATCAGTGTATAAAAATACTCAATACCGGCTGCCTTAAATTTCTCAGTATACTCAGCATCATAAATTTCCTGAAAAATATCCTTGAATGTGTGGTCGTATTTCTTGGAAATGGTATCCTTTGTTGCAAACCACAAATCCTGTTTGATATCCAGTGCATAGTTAAAGCAGCTTCTTGCAAAACTCTCAATGGATTGGTTGATGTTGTGCATTCCTTGGACAATCCCAGCTCCTGTAAAGTTATGTACCAGTTCCTTTGTCTGTGTTCCGTCTTCAGCGGTATATACCAATTCCACTTTGCCGGCTGCCGGAATCTTCATCTCAGATCCCTTATACACATCCCCATATGCATGTCTCGCAATTGTGATCGGTCTCTTCCAGTTCTTTACGCAAGGCTCAATTCCTTTCACTACAATTGGTGCACGAAATACGGTTCCATCCAGAATCGCACGAATCGTTCCATTTGGGCTCTTCCACATCTCTTTCAAATCATACTCATCCATACGTGCTGCATTAGGAGTAATGGTTGCACATTTTACAGCAACTTTATACTTCTTGGTAGCATGAGCAGAATCAATTGTCACCTGATCATCTGTCTCATTACGATGTTCCAGACCAAGGTCATAATATTCCGTATTTAATTCGATATAAGGTTCCAAAAGATTCTCTTTAATCATCTTCCAGAGAATTCTCGTCATCTCATCTCCATCCATCTCTACAAGTGGCGTTGTCATTTTAATTTTGTCCATTGGTTTCCTCCTCTTGGTTATTCATAGACACCTGCTGTTCCTAAACCTATTCAAATCCTTGTTTCCGTAAATTCTGAATGACATGCAGTATATGCTCGTTCGCAAGCTGCTCTGCCAAGTCTGCATCCTGATCTTTGATGGCACGCAAAATCTGTTTATGCTCACGAATCGACTTTCTTGCCCGCTCTTCTGATACGATAGAAGACTTTCTCGCCATCTGAACATATTTATGAAAATCCATTAGAACATGACTTAAAATTCTGCTGTCAGACGCCTCATACATAACTGCATGAAATCGCCCATCCAAAACAGCAATTTGCTCAATATTATTGTGTCCTTCTTTTTTTATATGAAATTCCGAAAGAAGTACGATTTCCTCTAGTTCATCCAGCTGTTCCTCTGTGATATGCTCAGTTGCCCAGCGAGCGCAAAGTCCTTCCAACAGAGACCGCGCAATATAGATATCTTTTACATCCTTCGGAGTAATCCCGGTCACATAAGCTCCTTTATTCGGAATAATTGTAACCAGACCTTCCAGTTCAAGCTGACGAAGTGCTTCTCTGACAGGCGTCCTGCTCACTCCCAGTTGCTTGCCAATGGTATTCTCCCGCAATTCATCCTGCTCTTTGTAAGTGCCATTTAAAATATTATCCCGAATCTTCTGAAAGACTCGGCTGCTCAGCGAATGCTCCTGATACTCTTCCATTCCACTGCCTCCTGTTACAACGTTATGTGCAGCATCTCACATATATTATCTATTTTCTCAACTAATTCCTCATCTGTCAAGACCGTAACGCGCCCATCTTCATATTCTTTATCTACCCATGCTTTAACCGCCTGAACCAGTTCTGAATTTTTATCTACCTGTCTTTCTTCCGGCAACTTGTAATATACATTCATCCAATATGCGATACCTGCAACTCCAGAAGTATTAGAGATTGCAACCAATGCCGGTTTCTTCAGAAATTTCTCTGTATCAAACACATTATATATCTCTTCATTTTTCAACATCCCATCTGCATGGATCCCAGCTCTTGTCACATTAAAATTTCTTCCCACGAACGGCGTGCGCGACGGCACCCGATAGCCGATTTCCTTCTCATAATATTCTGCAAGTTCGGTGATCACAGTTGTGTCCATACCGTCCAATGTTCCTCGAAGTTGTGCATATTCAAACACCATTGCTTCTAACGGCGTATTACCGGTGCGCTCCCCGATACCAAACAGCGAACAATTCACACCACACGCACCATAAAGCCATGCTGTTGTAGAATTGCTGACTGCTTTGTAGAAATCGTTATGTCCATGGAATTCAATCAATTCACTTGGCACCCCCGCATGAACCATCAGGCCGTAAATAATTCCTGGAATAGAGCGAGGAATCACCGCACCTGGATAATTCACACCGTATCCCATTGTATCACAAACACGGATCTTCACCGGAATCTGATATTCTTCCATCAATTTCATCAGTTCCACACAAAACGGAATGACGAATCCATAAATATCAGAACGTGTAATATCCTCCAGATGACATCTCGGGCGTACCCCTGTCTCCATACACTCTCGTACAACAGACAGATAATGTTCCATTGCCTCTCGTCTTGTCATTTTTAATTTGTAAAAAATATGATAATCAGAGCAGCTTACAAGAATTCCCGTTTCTTTTAATCCAATTTCCTTTACCAGTTCAAAATCTTTTTTGCTTGCACGGATCCAACTCGTAATCTCCGGGAATTCATATCCTCTTTCCATACATTTATAAACCGCATCTCTGTCTTTTTTGCTATACAAAAAATACTCACACTGGCGAATCTTCCCATTCTTACCTCCCAATCTGTGAAAATAATCGTAAATCGTTACAATCTGTTCCGCAGTATATGGTGCTCTGGACTGTTGCCCGTCACGGAATGTTGTATCCGTAATCCATATTTCTTCCGGCATATGATGCGGCACAATTCTATCATTAAAAGCAATTTTCGGAATTTCATCATAACGGAACAAATTCCGAAATGTATTTGGTGTCTTCACATCTACCAACGGATACATATGCTCCTCTAGCTGTAATAAATTTGTATGCTTGTCAAAAAATACTTTACGGTTCTCCATGGTACTTTTCCTCCTGCGCTGCCGTCTAAATTTTTGTTTTAAATAAATACACGGTTTGTATTCTTGAATCCATGTATAATTGTATACATTTGAACAGAATATGTCAATTCTTTTTCTCATTTCCATATATGCCTCTTGAAAAGCATACAAAAAGCTCGGATTTAGAAGGATTGTGCACTCCGCATTTTCATCTAAACCCGAGCAATCTTTGTACGATCCTGACGAACAATCTTACTTGATCACACGTACCTTCAGCACACCTGCAATTGCAGCCAATTTTTCTTCTACTGATTCAGGAACATCTACTTCCACATCAATCATTGTATATGCATACTCTTTACGACTTTTATTAGTCATCAGAGAAATATTCATATTCTCCTGAGCCAGTACTGCCGTAAATTGTCCAATCATGTTGGGAATATTTTTATGAAGAATTGTAATTCTGTTTCCTTCTTCTTTTATTCCCATATCACAGGCAGGATAATTCACAGAATTCCTGATATTTCCGTTCTCCAGATAATCTTTCAATTCTTGCACTGCCATTCTTGCACAGTTCTCCTCAGACTCTTCTGTAGATGCTCCGAGGTGCGGAATTACAATTGCTCCCTTCACCCCAGCGATCTCTGGTGTTGGGAAGTCTGTTACATAACGTTTGACTGTACCAGATACAAGTGCATCTACCATCGCCTCACTGTCTACTAGAATATCACGGGCAAAGTTCAAGATCACAACGTTCTTCTTCATCAGAGCAATCGCATCCTTATTGATCATTCCCTTCGTATCCGGTAGCGCT
The DNA here is from genome assembly GCA_020024595.1 of Schaedlerella sp. Lineage (GTDB taxonomy): Bacteria > Bacillota > Clostridia > Lachnospirales > Lachnospiraceae > Schaedlerella. The sequence continues at coordinate 310 of JAHHTO010000191.1, read as the reverse complement.
GGTACATGAATCGTAATATAATCACAATCTTTGTACAGTTCGTCTACAGATTTTGCATGATGGATATTTCTGGACAATCTCCATGCTGCATCCACAGATACATACGGATCGTATCCATACACATCCATTCCAAGATGTATGGCAGTATTTGCAACTAGAACACCAATCGCTCCAAGACCGATGACTCCCAGTTTCTTGCCTTCCAGTTCTGTACCCGCAAATGCTTTCTTTGCTTTTTCTGTTGCCTTGACAAGGTCCCCATCTTCTTCGTGCTCTTGCACCCAGTTGATGCCTCCGACCACATCACGGG
>JAHHTO010000190.1 GCA_020024595.1 Schaedlerella sp. | reverse complement strand
TTCCAGCGATTTTACAGCGTGCATCTTTTTCTTTAAGAGCCTGCCGCCATGGGGGTCTCCTCTGGATATGGTTGCCTGCTCGTGTTCTACCTTTTGAGCAATACGGCGAAACTTTTCATCCCGGATTTGCTTTTCACGACGCTCCCAGATGGCCTGCTGCTCCTGCCTGAGAAAGCATTTGGTTCGCTGCTCCATGTATTGCGGATAAGGCATCCGGAAAATGCCGCACCGGCTTTCTTTTTTCCCGTAGATTTGCTCCATGTGGATGATGACATTGGCTGTTTTCTCGATGAGCACCTCGTCGTGGGAGATAAACAGCACAATCCCCTTCCAGTCCTGAATCAATTCTTCAAGCCATTGCAGTGTCCTGATATCAATATCATTGGAGGGCTCATCCAGCAGAAGCGTTGACGGCTCTTCCATAAGCAAACGAAGCATTTGAATTTTAATTTTTTCTCCACCGGAAAGCGTCCCCATTTTCTGTTCGCTGTAGAAGATATCCGGAGCAAACCCAACTTGTCTGGAAAGTCTTCGGAGTTCATCATAGCTCAGGTCATAAAAACAACTTGCTTCTGCAAAATATGCATATATGGTACTCTCTTTGTATTGCTCCGGGAGTTCCTGGGGCAAATAGCAAATCCGCTCGTTGCCCAGAATACGCTCTCCCCTGGCTTCCACATAATCATCTACAAGTTCCGGATCATAGACCCATTTCAGCAGTGTCGATTTTCCATTTCCCTCTTCTCCGATGATGACCGCTTTGTCGCCCGGATTGAGGACAAATGAAAAATCACTTATCAGCGTGTGCAGGTCTTTCTTATGAATAAAACTGACATTTTTAATCTGTAACATATAGCCTCCTTGTTGTCGGGTGCCGAAACAAGAAAAAATGCCTGTTTTCATACCGAAAACAGGCACAGCAATACAGACAATATACCCTTCCTATATGGATGGCAATTGTGTGCAAAAACCAGTATCTCATTCGGCATAACAATGGAGCCTCGTGACAATCCAATTTTGTCCGAAGCCATTCATGTTTACTGATGAAATACTTAGTTATTCATTTCACACCTCTATGCCAAAGCACCTTTCTTAGGAAGTAATTTTAGTGTAGCACATTACTCAGAAGAATTCAAGTCTAATAAGAAGATATCGTGTTCTTGATGTGTTTCAAGCTCTGTTTTAGGATAACAGCGGCAGAAATAAACCGACTCGCTGAGTGACGTGTCGGCACATCCGTTTTTCAGATGTGGTACCGCACTTCGATACGGTCGATCAGGTCAGCCCGGCAAATTCTGGAAAGCGAACTCTTCCGCAGTGGGGAAATTTTACATGAACACTATATTGTCAGAATTTCAATATGATATTCTTTCATGACCTTGCCGGTGTTGTTGGGAATCCAGCAGCTAACTATTTTCGCATTTATATTAAAAAAAGAGCTATCAGGCCTCACTAATCTGATAGCTCTGTTATTTCCGGGACTGGCTGATACCGTGTCAGTTTTTAGGCTTTTCCCATAAATACGAAAGTCATCATGCGTTGATTGCAGAAACAATCGCTGCAATATCCTCTCTGAAATACACAATGATCGTTCCAACAAACTGTATTATCAAATAACTACGCATGTTTTTGATGTGTCAATGTTTGAATGCTTTACAAACAGAATATCCATTAGCAACAGAAATAAAGAAACTAAAAACCACAGAGGACGGCGAGGAGCGTAGTCAATTACTGCTGTCCCATGCAGCAACGCAGCAAACCACAAAAGATAGGAGATCCACCAGCACATACATAGGACGAAATTCTTAAATTTCATTTTCTTCATGGCAATCATTAAAATGTCAGGATGATTACCTGTCGTTATCTGCTTTTACGTACTCTTGTGCTTTTGCCCGCAATTCACCTGCATGTTCTTCATAAGGGAGCTTATCTATTCGTGACATTCTAGTGTCAAAAATCACATTGGCCACATCCAAAGAGGAAACAAGCGGTATTGCATTTTTCAGATTTGCAGTCGTCAGCAAATTTACTTCGGTATCTGCAATATGATGAACATCTGTCTAAGTTTGCGTTCATTTACACACTTATGTTACCATTTTATGCACAACCCGTCAATATATTCCGCACAAATGACAGGTCTATTGATCTACCCAATTTAAGTAATTCTTCAGCAAAAGAGAGTATGTTGGTTCTATATCTGTTTGATATTCGTTATGGGTAATTGCAGCTTATCGTTACTGCCTTATATGTTTTGCTTTTAATTTCCAGCTCAATATAATGTGCATTTATTTCTGATATTCCTTTATTTTATCGAAATAGAGAGTCAAGAGTTCTTTCGAATAAATCTTTTCTTCCGTTGAGTCCCTAACTTCTTTCCAAATAATAGATGCTACTTTCAATTTATTAAAGTAGCATCTACTATTTTCATCTGAACAAAAATCCTTTAAAAATTTGTTCCACTGGCAAACTGAATGATCATATTTGGCGTATTCTGACTCTCCATAATAAATTTTTAGCATATCTTGGATTGTAAATTTTATATTTTTCTCACTTTTAACTTTTCTCCAAGCGGCAGCCATATCAGCAGTAAATTTAAATGGTTCAATACCTGTTAAAGCAGAAAAATACTCTCTAAACTTTGCATTAAAGGAAAATCCACACTCAAGTAATGGTGTATCTAAGGTAATAACATCCACTTGCTTATTTGTGCTTGAAATTGAGGATTTTTTAATCAAATTACCTTTAAAATATTGCTCAATAACATGGTTCAGTTCTTGCTTTGTGCCTCTATACTCCAAGCCCATTGATTTACATATTTGTGAAAGTTCTTCACGATACCAATAGTATTTATGAAACTCTTCAAATGAAGATAAATCTTTGAATTTAGGTCTATTTTTTATCAATATCTCACCCTCACAAACTCCAATTTAATCATATCAAATATACGCCCTTGCATAAATCCACGACTTATATGAGGGCGTTTCTTCCATACAGAATAGGGTGCTTCTGGTACTGAAACAGCATCTGAAAGACGTTGTGGAGCATTATAACCACGATTTTGCCGCATGGAAGCAACACGTCAGTGTAATGCAGAAGACCTATGCTATGTTGTACTCATGCGGCGGTAGTACACATCGTTATGTCTCATTAACTATTTCAAAGTGTTGACCTTACCTCGTCCAATACGGGCCGTCTCAATCAGAACATTCTTTTTTCTTCTGCCTCTTCAGAGATATGGTTAACTGATGTTGTCTGCATGCCAAGTGCCGCTGCTTGATAAGGACACTTGTATTTTTCCAAGGCAGATAAGTCAACATGACTTCCTCAATGCAGGAACCGTCTCCCAGTCCAAAACCGGCTAACAAAACCAAACTCTTCATTTATATTTTGGATTAGTTAAAGCTCTCTTACCATAGAAAACGCTTTAAGCATCGTTCCATCTTTCAATCTTATAGCATTCGGCTTTTCTCCAGTGTGAACAAACCCCATTTTTTCATATAAGTTGCACGCTCGGTTATTTCCCTCAATATACTCCAACTCAATTTGCAGAACGCCCCGCTCCTTGGCAATGGAAATCATTTCAGAAAACATAGCACTTCCAATACCAAGCCCCCAATATTTTTTGAGGATTCCGATCGCTATTGATGCACGATGCCTTGTTTTGATGCCTTGGTTAAACATCAAAGTACAGTTTCCGGCTATTTGTCCATCAACAATACAAACCATCATCATACTACACTCAGATGCATTAGATTTTTCAATAAAATCCGCTTCACTTTCTTCTGTCTGAGTCAATTCTTCTGGATAGTGCATTAAGAAATTTGTTTCTGAAAAGCAAATCTCCAAAAATTTATTCATTTCTTTTGCATCTGCTTTCTCTGGATTTCTGAGAATTGCAGTTGCATTATTTTTTAAGATAATACTTTTTGATGTAAAAACCATATTGCATCCCTCCCACCGAAATCTTTTATATTACCCTATATTTCTTTGTCCTAAGTAACAAGGATATGAAATAAAAAAGTGCAGGCCGAAGCCTGCACTGTGCGTCTATGGATAAACCTGTCATCATACGCAGAGCAAACTACCAGCCATTTCTGTTGCAATCATCATAACCATCATCATAGCTGCATGCTCCTTCCCATAATTTTAGCTTATGATACCACAGCGGCATAAGAAAATCAACAATCTGAAGTGTCTTTTTCTTGTGCCCATCAGATAGCTGTGCTCTGTTATAGCTTATTATCAGATTTTTCCCTTGTATTTACCCTTTTGAGCCTTCGAAGGAAGCATAAGCAGGGGTAAAATCATATAAAGGGAAAAGGTGAGATGTTTGCGAAAAGCCCTTTATTTGCAAGGGGTTTGGAGGATTTTATGAAAGCTCTGCGGCACCTAATAATCGTAGATAAAATTAAGTGTTTCAAGTTCCAATAAATCCAACAGTTAAACTTGAGGAAGTTCTTCATGCCAATGAAAAATATCTCTTCTGCCAAACTATGAAGGATAACAATGACGGATTCCATGTTTATCTGATTCTGCTGCTTCCGTCGCAGTTTCAAAGAGGCA
>JAHHTO010000019.1 GCA_020024595.1 Schaedlerella sp. | reverse complement strand
AGACAAAAAATAAATGATTAAGGAGGATGTAACATGAAAAAGAAAAAATTTCTGGCAGCATTATTAGCTGGAACGATGGTACTGGGGATTGCGGGTTGCGGAAGTTCAGGTGAGCAGGCAAATAGTGACTCAGGTGAAAAAGGTGGAAGCGAAGCAAAAAAAATAAAAATTGGTGTTTCAATTATGGAATTAACAGCATATCCATGGTTTCAAGGTGTTGTAGATGGATGTAATCAGTGGGCGGAAGAGAACGGAAAAGAAAAAGGAGTAGAGATTAAGTTTGATTTTGAGGATTCACACTCAGATGCTCAGACAATGCTGACGAATTTGGATAATATGCAGGTAGCAGGATGTAATGGAATTATTTTGTTTCCAGCGGATGCATCTTCTGCAATCCCTACAATGAAAGAATGTGTGAGTAACGATATTCCGGTTATCGTAGGTGATTATGTACAGGATCCAGCTTCAGAAAGTGACGTTGTGTGGTCAACATTCGTAGGTCATGATATGAAAGCATTGGGAAGAAAGGCAGGAGAAGCAGCTGTAAAATATATGGATACTCTTGGAAAAGATAAGCCGGTATGTCTGTTCATTTCCAGACCAACATCAGGACAGGCATCATCAGATAGGTTTGATGGCTTTAAAGAAACTGTGCTGAAAGCATATCCTAATGCAAAGATTATCGAAGAAGGAGATACGGGAGCAGGAACTCGTGATTCTGCACAGACTTTGATGGAGAATGTTCTTCAGAGAGAGGCGGAAATAGATGTCGTATGTGGACATAATGATGCAGAGGTTGTAGGTGCTTATAACGCAGCTGTTGCTCAGGGCAGAGATGAAATCAAATTTGTAGGAATTGCTGGGGATAAAGATGTTTTGGGCTGGCTGAAAGAAGGAAATGAAGCATGGATCGGTGAAGTACTTCAAGATCCTGTCGTACTTGGATATCAGGCAACAGATGCAATGATCAAGGTTTTGATGGACAAAGAGGAATTGCCAGAAAAATATGATTTGCCAGATCCAGAAGTTATTACAACTGAGAATATTAAAGAGTATGATTGGGAAAATTGGAAATGGCTTGGATAAACATTTAGAACGACGGAGGAAGTGCACATGATTCAGTTATTACCGGAACCAAAAGTTGTACAGGAGTATGGTGCAGTAACGAAAAGATTTAAGCATCTTTGGTTGAAATTAGAAGACGAAGAAACAATATCGGAAGAATGGATCGAACTTGCAAGAGAACGCTTCTGGAACTACAAAGAAATCGGAATTAACAAAGAAAAGAGGGAGGAATTATTTGTAGTTTTATCCCCTTCACTTGAAGATGTGGAGGAACAAGATGCAAAATTGTTTAAGGAACAAGGATATGATTTGGAAATACAAAAAGAGAAAGTGGTACTCCGATATGAGACAAAAATCGGATTCATCAATGGACTGACTTCCTTAAAACAAATGTTGGAAAGACAGCAGGAAGCATTTGTCCTACCGACTTGTCATATTACAGATTGGCCATCATTGGAAGTAAGGGCAATTGCACAGACCTTTTCTTGGTATGCAGGCTACGGTAGATTTGGATTTGATAGCCAATTGTGGGGATATGATGAATGGAAACAATACTTAAATATTTGTTTAGATAATAAGATCAATCAGTTTAATCTGGTGATGTATGGTTATTGGCCGTTTGAGTTAAATGATTATCCAGAAACAGTATTTCGAAATGTTCCGATTAAAATATGGAATGCAGAAAACCGAAGATGGCTGACCGTTAGATATACACATCCAAATCTGGAAGAACCTTTTTTAGCAAAATTTATAGAGATGGCGCACAAATTTGGTGTCAAAATATTTGCTTATGTAGGACTGAATTCTTATAATGGAGGTTTTACAATCAAACATCCGGAGGCTCGTATGAAGCCACCGAAAAACAGTGATTTTATGAATGATTTTGATTCACTTTGTTTGAGTTATCCAGGAAATGTGGATTATATTATAGAGTCTATGAAACAGATAGCAAGACTCGGATTTGACGGATATACACTAGAAGAAAGTGAAGAGGGATTCTGGTTTTGTGAGTGCGAAGAGTGTAGCAAGAAATGGCATGCAATTTCTGAAACTCCCGGGGAAGCAAAGCATAAGGCAAACATGTGGCTATTGAAGCAGATATATAATTCGGTAAGAGAGATTAATCCAAATGCAGTGATTGGAATCCGGGCTTTCAGACAGCCACCTCTCGAGAAAGATCCAGAATTTTTAAAAGAATGTGTGGCATCTATGCCTGAAGACATTATGCTGTTCTGGGCACCGGGATTGTATGTTCCGGAGGGGGAGTTTGAAAAATGGTGCGATGCATTTGGGCGAGATAGAATATGGGCCAGAGACACAGAATCAAATTCAATTACTTCAACTATGGGCAGATTGTATCGTACATTCAAGAGCAATGTAATTCGATATGAAGATGAGGCAAATGAACAGGTAATTGAGACAGATATTCGTCAGCACAAAGGTAGTGTGAAAATGGGTGTTCATGGTATCAATGGATTTATGTTTGAGTGGTATGGTCTGTTTATGCATTTGTTTGCACATGGAAATTATGGCTGGGGTTCTCAGATGGAAAATGAAGAGTTTTATAGAAGAGCATGTCGGCAAAATTTTGGAGATCTGGGAGACACGGTATTGTACGTGATGAAAAATATGGTAACCATTCATGAGAGCCAGATACCACTTTATACAACTCCTTTCCCGTTCCAGAAAAACAAAATGATGCAGGAAGATATTCCGGCTATTCTGGAGGCAAAACAAAATCATGAAAATATTTTAAGTAAAATTAAAATGCTTCAGAAAGAAGCCTATACGAATGAAAAGCTGAGACCATGGCTGCCTCATTTTGATAAACTGGAAAATGCGGAACGCAGAAATGCAGTAATTTACGACATGGTGCTTGCTGCATTGGCATATGAAAAAGAAGTAGATCCAGAAAGAAAAGAACAGTTGTTGGATGAGATTTTATATTATAATGAGCAGGATTTTGACATTGTAAAAGAAATGTTTTTTGATATCAATCCGGTAATAGAGACGGGAGTAGGAAGTTGCATGTTCCCATATCATGAAATGAAGCGGCTGATACATAATATACGGAATCCTGAAGAAAAAGATGAAAATGTAATTAGCTCCGGTGTGGAAGCATTCGGTTGGTTGTGGCTGTAGAAAGGAGCAGACAATGGAGATAGAAAAAACAGAGACGACTCCTTTGGTGGAAATTCAAAACGGTATTATGGAATTTCCAGGTGTGAAAGCGCTAGATCAGGTGAATTTTAAGTTGATGCCTGGGGAATGTCATGCATTGGTAGGTGAAAATGGTGCTGGAAAATCAACACTGTCAAAATGTATTACAGGTGAAAACCAGATGACAAAGGGAGAATTGTTTGTCAAAGGAGAGAAAATTAAAATTCCTTCTTATCATGTCAGAGAATCTCAGAAACGAGGAATTGCCATTGTACACCAAGAATTTACATTGATGGGAGATATGACAGGTGTAGAGAATATTTTTTTGGGGCGATATGAGAAGAAGCATGGACATATTGACTGGAAGAATTTGGATAAACGTGCAGCAGAACTGATGGAGTATATGCAGTGTGATGTCAATTTGAACATTCCAGTAAAACATCTTCGTACTGCAGAACGTCAGATTATTCAGCTGGCAAAAGCATTGCTGGATAATCCTCAGATTTTGATTTTTGATGAATTGACGGCAGTACTGCAAGAGAAAGATATAGAGAATATTTTTCGAATTATAGCGGTGTTAAAAGAAAAAGGGATTGGTATTATTTATATCTCACATCGACTGGAAGAAATATTTGAATGTTGTGATTCTTATACGGTTTTGTGTGATGGAAAATATATTAATTCCGGGAAAGTGAAAGATATTGATTACGATGGTCTTGTAAAAATGATTATCGGAAGAGAATTGGAAAATGTATATCCGCCGATTAACGAAGAATTAGGGAATGTGATTCTGGAGGTAAAAAACCTGACAGCACCGAAAGCATTTAGAAATATCAATTTAAAAGTCAGAGAAGGAGAAGTGGTTGGACTTGCAGGGCTTTTGGGGGCAGGAAAGACAGAATTGGTTCAGGCTATTTTTGGAAATCATAAAGTGACTGATGGTGAAATTTTGATAAAAGGAAAGCCGGTAAAAATCAAGTCTCCGGAACAGGCAATTAAACTGGGAATGGGGCTGGTACCGGATGAGCGGCGTACACTTGGACTGATTATGAAGTTTGATATCAAGGACAATACGATACTTCCATCTATGAGACGGTTTAAAAAGGCAGGGATTTTTCAGGATCATCAAAAGGAAATGAAAGAGGCATATGAGATCAATGAGAAAATGAATCTGGCATATCATTCACTTTGGCAGAATGTAAAGAAGTTGTCTGGAGGAAACCAGCAGAAAATCGTAATTGCAAAATGGATGTTGCGCGATACAGAAATTTTCCTTCTGGATGAGCCTACACGAGGTATAGATATTGGTGCAAAATTTGAGATTTACAACCTGATTCATGAACTGACAAAGCAGAAGAAAGCGGTCATTTTAGTTTCTCCGGAAATGGAAGAACTCATAGGATTATGTAATCGGGTATATGTAATGTATGAGGGTGAAATTCTGGATGAAGTAGAAGGTGAAAGAAAAACACAGGAAGTTATCATAAACAATTTGTTAGGAGTGAACGCAGAATGAATGATTACAAAGTAAAGTCAAAAAAATATAGTGGGGGAGTAAAAGCCCTGCTAAGTGATTGGATGATTGTATTTTTATTTATAGTGCTTTTTGCATTATGTTGTTTGAACTCGAATTTTAGAACAACTACCAATATTATGAATGTTTTGCGCCAGGCATCTTTCGTTGCGATTATAGCTATGGGGGAGTTCTTCGTTATTTTGATTGGTGAGATGGACATGTCGATTTCTTCCATAATAGGTATGGTATCGATTTTCTTTGCAGGATTTTCCGTAAAGAATGGAATACCACTTTGGATGGCTTTTATTCTTGTGATTTTGATGTCGGCGGCAATAGGGATTGTAAATGGATGCCTAGTCGTATATGGAAAGATGCCGTCCTTTATTGCAACGCTCGTAGTTATGAATATGTTAAAGGGAATTAATTATATTTATTCAGATGGACTTCCGATCTCAGGCCTTTCAGAAAGTTTTGGGAAGTTGGCACTAGGAAAAGTTGCAGGAATCCCCATTGCAGTCATTTTGATGCTTGTCGTAGCGGTGGTTCTATATTTCTTCACAGCACATACAGCAACCGGACGTAGCTTTTTTGCAGTAGGCGGGAATAAAGAAGCTGCAAAATTATCAGGATTAAATATCAAATATATTTCCATACTTGCATTTGTGATGTGTGGTATTTTCTCAGCAATAGGTGCGTTAGGTCTGACATCTAGAACACAGTCAGGTAATGTGTCTTTGGGAGATGAACTTTTGTTTGATGTAATGACAATTTGTGTTTTGGGAGGAACTTCACTGACTGGTGGAAGAGGAAGAATTGCGGGTATTGTTGTTGGTGCATTGTTCCTTCAGGTAATATCAAACATTATGGTTTTGATGGGGATTAATACATACTGGCAGTGGGTAGTGAAAGGTATCATTCTTGTGGTAGTTGTGTTAATCGACTCTTTTTCCAAGAAGGAGTAGAAATGGTACAAAAGAAATTTGGACAGATTGGAAAATTAAAAATAGAAAAAATAAAAGAATATGAAGTGCTCCATGCAAGTGTGTGGCCGGAAGTGTTGGAAATGATTTCAGAGTGTAATATTAGAAATTATTCTATTTTCCGACAAGGCAGCTATGTGTTTTCTTATTTTGAATATATAGGTGAGGACTATGAAAAGGATATGAAGCAGATGGAGGCAGATGAGACAACACAAAGATGGTGGACACATACCCATCCATGTTTTGAAACATATGCGATGAACACACAAAGTGAGTATTTTCATGATATGAAACAGATATTCAACTTTAATGGTTAAAGAAAGGGTAGGTAAACATCTATGACGTATGGGAGCAAAGTATGGATATTTCCCGATGCAGAACTTCCGCCGGAAGGGGTAAACAGTATTCCAGGACATGAATCCATTATTGTAACAAATGTAGGAGAAAAAGACGCACATGTAAAAATTACATTGTTTTATACGGATAAAGAGCCGGTGTCTGATTTGGAAATCTGTGTGGATGCAAAAAGAGTACGATGTCTGAGAACAAACGAGGAAAAAGACTTTGGAAAGTATACAGCAGTGTTTGGCGAGCAGTACGCAATCATGTTGGAGAGTGATGTTCCGGTAATTGCGCAGTATGGAAGAGCTGAACCGAGAGCGGTTGCATTTTATACAACACCAGGATATTCATTTGAAAAATAAATATAATCAAAAAAGGAGGAAATGAAAATGGGAGAATATGGCAAAATTTATATTCCGGACAATGAGTATAAGGAAAGGGTAGCAAGAGCTGCAAAAATATTACAAAGAGAAAAGTTGGATGCACTGATTGTAAATTCAAATGAGGCAGATTATGCAAATGCGAGATATTTTTCGGGATTTTGGCCATTGTTTGAGCGTTCGGGAGTAGCAATCTCAGCGTCAGGAGAAGCAGCCCTGATGGTAGGTCCTGAGAGTCGAGAGTTTGCAGCAGATCGTTCACGGCTAGAAAAAATCTTTGTTTTGAAAGAATATAGAGAGAGTGCAGATCCGGCATACCCGGAACTTCAAGCAGATACATATCAGGATGTGTTCAGGGCAATTGGAGTTACTGGAAAGAAATTAAGGATTGGTGTAGCAAGCTATCTGGATACTTCAGTTATTATTATGGAAGGGATTAAAGCGGCGTTTCCTGACGCAGAAATTGTAAGAGCTGACCACATTATGGTTGAATTACGCTCGATTAAGTCTGTAAATGAGATCAATTGTTTGAAAGAAGGATATAGAATAGCAGAACTTGCAACGCAGCAGGTAATCCAGGAAATTAAACCGGGAATGACAGAACTTCAGATGGTCGGTGTGGCAGAACGTGTTGTGTACGAAAACGGAGCAGAGTATGAAGGGCTTCCTATGTATGTATTCTCAGAAGCATCTACACGCCATGCTATTTCAAGATCCTCTTATCGTAAATTTCAGAAAGGAGATATTGTACAATTGAATTTGTCTGCCAAAATTGATGGTTATTCCGCAGCGATTGGCTATCCGATTGTGTTGGGAAAATTGGAAGGTAGAAGAAGAGATGTGGTAATGTTTGGCCTGGAAGCACATCAGTGGACACAGAAGCAGGTGAGAGCTGGGGTTCAGGCATCAGAAATTGCGGAAAACTTCTATAAATATTATGTAGATAATGGTTATAAAGAGAATTTTGTATATGGACCTTTACATGGAACCGGTATGATTGAAGTTGAAGCACCGTGGGTAGAAACATCTTCTGATTACAAACTTAAACCCAATATGACCTATCAGATTGATACTTTTATTTCTACAGATACATTTGGAGTGCGTTGGGAAAAGGGAATTGCGGTAACGGAGACAGGATGCGAAGTTCTCTCGCCTGAGATTGGAAAATTATATGAACTTGAATTTTGACGACAGAATGGAAACGTTTTGAGTGGCAGAAAGAATAGGAGGATGTGTGATGCAGTTAATAGATATGCTGTTTGACGAGATTGAGGATGCAAAACGCAGGAAAGTGCCATTTATTATACCAATCGGAACGATTGAATATCATGCACACCATGCAAGTTGTGGCTGCGACACGATGGTAATTAATGGTATATTTAGAGAACTGGAAAAAGCAAAAGAAATTGTTGTTTGCCCGCCAATTTGGTATGGTGTAGCAAGTTATGCTGTAGGAGGACCGGAAACGGGAACGATTCAGGTAGATGTAGATGTGTATGAACAATATATTTACTGTATATTGAAATCCATGTTGTATGGCGGTAATAAAAATATTTACTGTGTTGCGCATCATCAGACAGAAGAAGCCGGACTTATGCCGATGACCATCGCATGCCATAAGGCGGCAAAAAAGCTGACGATGGAATATATGGAAGACACACGCGGAAAAGGATGGTGGGGAAGCAATGATTATGCGGATTACTATGAGAACTTGGGTTCCGGTGATGACCCGTTTTCTTATATCAAAGTGATTCCGCTGATAAGCCAAGAAGCACAGCACAAGTGTGGAGGATTTGATCATGCGGGAAAATTTGAGACAAGTTTATTATATGCATTGTATCCAAACCATGTAGATATGGAAAAAACGAAGGAAAATACAGAATGGTTTGCACAAAGTGCAAAAGAAGCGAGCATGGAACTAGGACAACACATGGTAAAATGCACATTAGAGGCACTTGAAGAGATTATCGTCTGAAGAAATGGGAAGGTTACTAAGATGACAGAGGAACAAAAGGCGTTGTCAGGTATGCTGTATTATGCAAAAGAGGAAAGTTTGCAAAGAGAGAGGATACGTAGTCAGGAGCTTAGTTTTCAGTATAATCAGTTGCGGCCGTCACAGGAAAAAGAAAGAGAAACAATTATTCGAAAGGAAATGAAACAGACGGGGAAACATTTTCGTATTGAAGAGCCGTTTCATTGTGACTTCTGGGGAAGGGTCAGTCTGGGCGAAAATTTCTTTGCAAACTATAATCTGACGATTCTTGCAGGAAATGAAGTTGTTTTTGGAGATGAAGTAATGATTGGGCCAAATTGTGGTATTTATGCGGCAGGTCATGCATTTGATATCACGAGAAGAGATGCCGGTCTGGAATATGGGCTTCCGATTCATATTGGAAATCATGTTTGGATTGGCGGTCATGTTTGTATTATGTCAGGTGTTACGATAGGTGATGGAAGTATCATAGCAGCAGGAAGTGTGGTTGTCAAAGACATTCCTTCAAATGTGCTTGCAGGAGGAAATCCATGCAGAGTAATTCGGAAAATATCACCTGAAGATGATAAAAAATTTTTAAAAGAAGCATAAGAGAAAACATTGTACTTCTGAGTATTTCAAGTCAGGAGTACAATGTTTTTTGATTATATAGAAAATGAATTGATGAAGTGAATAGCGGGATTGTATTCTTTACAACCCTATCCCACCGTGATAAAATAAGACCCATAGAAATTGGACAGTCTCTTTGAATAAAAGGGAGTTTCACAAGAAGCTGTCCAGAAGAAAGATTACGAGAACAGGAGGATTTCAATGATTAAATTATATGATAATGGTGTATATCTGCTGAACGGTACAGAGATCGTAGAGGACAACGGCAGTGCGCAGGCACCTTTGAGCAAAGAAGAAGCAGCGAAAAATACGATCGCATATAGCATCTTGAATGCACATAATACATCCGGGAATATGGAGAACCTGCAGATTAGGTTTGACAAGCTGACTTCTCATGATATTACGTTTGTTGGAATTATTCAGACCGCACGTGCATCAGGTCTGGAAAAGTTTCCGATTCCATATGTGCTGACGAACTGCCACAACTCATTATGTGCGGTAGGCGGTACGATCAACGAGGATGATCACATGTTTGGTCTGACTTGTGCAAAGAAGTACGGTGGGGTTTATGTTCCACCGCATCAGGCAGTCATCCACCAGTATGCAAGAGAAATGCTTGCCGGAGGCGGCAAGATGATTCTTGGCTCTGACAGCCATACCCGCTATGGTGCATTGGGAACAATGGCGATGGGCGAAGGTGGACCGGAGCTTGTAAAACAGCTTTTGAACAAGACTTACGACGTTAAGATGCCGGGAGTGATCGGTATTTATCTGGACGGAGAGCCGATGAAAGGTGTGGGCCCACAGGACGTAGCACTGGCAATCATTGGTGCGACATTTGCGAATGGATATGTAAATAACAAAGTGATGGAGTTTGTGGGACCAGGTGTCGAGAAGTTGAGTGCAGATTTCCGGATTGGCATTGATGTTATGACAACGGAGACAACCTGTCTGTCTTCCATTTGGAAAACGGATCAGAAGATTCAGGAGTTTTACGAGATTCATGGAAGAAGCGGAGACTACAAGGAACTGAATCCGGGAGCATGTACCTATTATGATGGCATGGTTTATGTAAATTTAAGTGAGATCAAGCCAATGATCGCGATGCCGTTCCATCCGAGTAACGTATATACAATCGATGAGGTAAATGCGAATTTGCAAGATATCTTGCATGATGTAGAGAAAAAGGCGCTTGTAAGCCTGGACGGTGCAGTAGATTATTCATTACAGGATAAAGTCCGTGACGGCAAATTATATGTAGAACAAGGAATTATCGCTGGTTGTGCCGGTGGTGGATTTGAAAATATCTGTGCAGCGGCTGACATTATCAAAGGAAAGAATATCGGTTCAGATGCATTTACATTCAGTGTATATCCGGCAAGTACTCCGATCTATATGGAACTTGTAAAGAACGGAGCAGTTGCAGACTTGATGGCAGCAGGTACAATTGTGAAGACTGCATTCTGCGGACCGTGCTTTGGTGCAGGAGATACGCCGGCAAACAATGCATTCTCCATTCGTCATTCTACAAGAAACTTCCCGAACCGTGAAGGCTCTAAGTTGCAGAATGGACAGATTTCCTCTGTTGCGCTGATGGATGCACGTTCCATTGCAGCCACAGCCGCAAATAAAGGATTCTTAACTCCGGCAACGGCGGTGGATGTAGAGTATAAAGGACAGAAATATCACTTTGATGCAAGCATCTATGCGAACCGTGTCTTTGACAGCAAGGGTGTTGCAGATGATTCTGTAGAGATTCAGTTCGGACCGAATATCAAAGACTGGCCGGCAATGTCTGCGTTACCGGAGAATTTGATTCTGAAAGTGGTTTCTGAGATTCATGATCCGGTTACAACAACCGATGAATTGATTCCATCCGGTGAGACTTCTTCATACCGTTCTAATCCATTAGGATTGGCTGAATTTGCTCTTTCCAGAAAAGATCCTGCATATGTAGGACGCGCCAAGGAAGTACAGGCAGCACAGAAGGCGATCGAAGCTGGGGAAAATCCATTTGATGCACTGGAAGAATTAAAGCCGGTTATGGAGACGATTCAGAAAGAGTATCCAGAAGTAGACAAAGACAATATTGGTGTCGGAAGTACAATTTTTGCAGTGAAACCGGGAGATGGATCTGCCCGTGAACAGGCTGCATCCTGCCAGAAAGTTCTGGGTGGATGGGCAAACATTGCCAATGAATATGCAACCAAGCGTTATCGCTCCAATCTGATTAACTGGGGAATGCTTCCATTCCTGACAGGGGCAGACCATGAGGAACTTCCGTTTAAGAATGGAGACTATCTGCTTGTACCGGATGTTCGTAAGGTTGTGGAAGAGAAGCGAACGGTAGTGAAAGCGTATGTAGTCAGTGATACTTTGAAGGAAATCGAACTGAAGCTTGGCGAAATGACCGATGCAGAAAGAGAGATTATTCTGAAGGGATGCTTGATCAATTATTATAGAGGATAAGAAAGAAAAAAGTCGAAAAAAGAAACGATAAAGTGAACACAAAAGAGAGCAGGGAAGAATACCCTGCTTTCTTATTATAAGCGTGTTTTCCTTTTTTAAAACGGTTGAGGAGAAAAAGAATGAATCAAGAGCAGAAATTTATAGAAAAATTGAGTCTAATAAAAGAAAAAGCGCTGAGCCAGAACAGCCGGATTTCCCAGAAAGGAGTGAAACAGTTTTTTGAAGAAGAGATCTTATCAGAGGAACAGATGCTTCTGATATATGATTATCTGCTATCACAGCGGATAACCGTAACAGGCTACATGAAGAGCGGGGAGATATTATCACAGAAAGAGGAATCCAGAGTCTGCAACAATTCTTCCGAAGAAGAGGAATATTTAAAAGAGTACAGAGAGGATCTTGCTGCATTTCGAGCAGAAAAACCGGGAGAACGACAAGAATTACTGACACTGGCTGCAGCAGGAGATGTTGATTCAAAAGCACGGCTGACGGAATTATATCTGCCGATTGTGTTGGAGATTGCACTTCAGATGCGTTGCCCGGAAGTGTTTCTCGGCGATCTGGTGCAGGAAGGCAATGTCAGTTTAATGATGGCACTTGATTTTCTGAAAGGAGAGGGAGTACTGGAACAGCAGGAAGCTGCGGTGGATATTCGACTTAGAAAGGAAATTCGTCAGGGGATTCAAGTTCTGATCGAGGAGCAGACCGAGCAAAAGAGGTGTGACAAGAGGATGGAACAGCAGGTAAATGATCTGGATGCGGCTCTTCATCGTTTGGCAGATGAGAAAGGACGTGCAGTCACCATGGATGAACTGGCAGAATATATGGAGATGTCAGAAGACGCAATTCTGGATATTATGAAGCTGGCAGGAGAAGATTTATATGACAAATATAAAGACAGTGAAAGATAAAATTTTTGGGAAGTGAATGCAACAAAAAATCCCTTTTTTTACTCTGATATAATATAAGGAAGAAAGTTTGGAAAATCCAATGAAAGGAGGGGGACGGATGCAGGAATATGAGAAATATTCAGAACGAATCCTGATTCGCAAGGCATGTCGTGGAAATATACAGGCGTTCGGGGTATTATATGGAAGAATATATAAAGAATTATATCGGTTTGCGTTATATACCATGAAGCAGCCACAGGATGCGGAGGATGTGGTCAGTGAAACTGTGATCTTGGCATATGAGAATCTTCATACACTAAAAAAGGAAGAGTCTTTCAGAGGATGGATTTTTACGATTCTGGCAAATCAGTGTAAAAAGCATTTCCGAATGAAAAGCAGAACAGAAGAACTTACAGAAGAGATTGCTGTAAAAGAGGTGGATTATGCAGAGAAACAGGACGTGCGTGCGGCTCTTATGCAGCTGAGTGAAGAGGATCGGATGATTGTGACCTATTCGATACTTGGCGGATATCCGAGTGAGGAGATCGGCAGAATGATGCAGATGAATCCGGCAACCGTTCGTTCACGCAAATCACGTGCGTTGGAAAAGCTGTGGAAGATATTAGAGTAAAAGAAAGGGGTTAGGGATAATGGAAGAAAAAGATTTGAAAAAGCGGATTGATGAACAGTCAGAAGAGATTAAGATTCCGGTTACCCTTGAACCGGCATGCATGATGGAGAAGTTAGAGGAACGAGCAAAGAAACGGAAGATGACGTATTATAAGAAGATCATGGCGATGGCAGCCTGTTGTGCGGTAGTTGCAGGGACAGGAATGGCAGGAGCAGCGGGGCTTTTTAACTATGGTGGAAATGATAGCGGGAATACACCACCGGCTTCGAGTGATCCTGCAAAAGTAACAGCGATCGCATCTGCGAAAGATTATGAGGAAGTTTATGCATATATAGAAGCAGAGAATAAATGGAGAGACCAGAATGCAAAAGCTGCGGGACTGAGAGTTGGCACAAGGGAAGCCGGGCAGGAATCGACGGCAGATACCCAAGACGGAGCAGCGGCCTATTCAGAGTCAAACACCGCATATTCTGATACCAATATCCGGGAAGCTGGAGTTGGAGAAGGGGACATTGTTAAGACAGATGGGAAAAGACTGTATGTATTGAATAATCATCAGATTGATATTGTAGACATCACACAGGAAAAGATGGAACCTGTCAGCGAAATAGACCTGTCAGCTGAGGTCTGTGTATCAGAGATTTTTGTGAAGAATGATTGTCTGATTGCTGTGTATTCTCAATCAGAATATCAGGAAACAGGTACAGATAATGAAGTGCGTGGTGGAATGAACCGAGAATATACAGTGGCAGAGACATTTGATATCAGTAATCCTGAAAAACCGAGATCGATTGGTAAGCTTTCCCAGAGTGGAAACTATGACACAATGCGGGTAGTGGGCGATTATATTTATCTATTCAGTAACTATTATCCGGAGTTGGGAGTTGAGCAAAAGAACGTGGAAGCGTATGTTCCTATGGTGCAGGGAAATCTGTTGGAAAGTCAGGATATCCTGCTTCCGTCATTAAAAGCAGCGAGCCGGTACACCGTAATCACCTCCTTTTCCTTACAGAATCCGAAAGAGAAAATCGACAGTAAAGCTGTTTTCGGAATGGCAGAAATGTGTTATGTAAGTAGTGAGAATATCTACATCTGTGAAAGTGATTATGGTTATACAGACAAGGACCGTGATGTGGATCAGACATGGATTCGGAAGATATCTTATAAAGATGGGATGCTAAAAGCGATTGGACAGGTGGCGGTAGCAGGTGTGTTGAATGACTCTTTCAGCATGGATGAATATGAGGGAAATCTGCGTCTGGTAACTACGATCAATCACAATGGAAATGATGAGACTCTTCCGATTACATTATTCGGAAAGAAAGACAAAGAAGAAAGGGATGAATCGGAAAAAGACAGCAACGTACTGTATATTCTGGATGAAAGGTTAAAAGAACTTTCCAGGATCGAAGAGCTGGCAAAGGACGAGCAGGTATATTCCGCCCGGTTTATGGGGAAGATTGGGTATTTTGTAACATACAGGCAGACAGACCCGCTGTTTTCTGTAGATTTGTCTGACCCGAAGAATCCAGAAGTACTGGGGGAACTGAAAATCCCGGGATTCTCAGAGTATCTTCATCCGTATGGAGAAGGGCTTCTGCTGGGCATTGGCATGGATGTAGATGAAACAGGTACTACTACAAATGGAGTGAAGCTCTCGATGTTCGAGATCAGCAATCCAGAGGAGGTGCAGGAGACGCAGAAGTACGTGATAGAAGATACGTACTCTACAGATGTAGCCTATAATTATAAGGCGGCATCGATTGATGTAGAGAAGAACCTGATTGGATTTGCGGCATATGGGGAGGAAGCGATATATTATATCTTCACCTATGATCAAGATGGTTTTACCTGTACTTTTGAGAGAAACCTAGTTGGACTGTCTTCAAATATACGTGCATTTTATGTAGGAGAGATTCTGTATCTGGTAGCAGGTAACACGGTGGAATCCTATCATCTGGATACATTTGAAAAAATAGATGATGTTGTGTTATGATGTACAGGAAAAGCAGAGTGAAGGAGACAATATGATATTTGATACACATGCACATTATGATGATAAACAATTTGATATGGATAGAGAAATGTTGCTTGCATCTATGCCGGAGAGCGGGGTGGGAACAATTGTAAATGCAAGTGCCACGGTAGATTCCTGGAAGGCGGTTCTGGAATTGACAGAGCAATATCCCTTTGTCTACGGTATGCTCGGAGTACATCCGGATGAGGTAGGAGCTCTTAATGAAGAGCGTTTTCAGGAAATGGAGCAGCTATTAGACCGGGAAAAAGTTGTGGCAATAGGAGAAATCGGTCTTGATTATTATTGGGACAATGAAAGTCACGATCTTCAGAAGCAGTGGTTCGTGCGTCAATTAGAACTGGCACGTAAGAAGCAGCTTCCGGTAAATATTCACAGTCGGGAAGCTGCAGCAGATACAATGGAGATTTTAAAAAATCACGGACAGGGAATGAACGTGATCATCCACTGCTATTCCTATTCCAGAGAGATGGCAGAAGAATATGTCAAAATGGGATACTTGCTCGGGATCGGAGGTGTGGTGACCTTTAAAAATGCGCGCAAGTTAAAAGAAGTTGTGCAGGCAATTCCGTTATCTCATATTGTGCTAGAGACAGACTGCCCATACCTTGCGCCGGAGCCAAATCGAGGGAAACGTAATTCTTCTGTTAATTTGCATGAGGTAGCAGAGGCAATTGGAGCATTGAAAGGAATAACGGCAGAAGAAGTGATTCGGATCACAGAGGAAAATGCACGACAGTTTTATCAGATATAATTTAGACAGCATAGAAAAAGAAGGGTGAAAGAAGAGGGAACTTTATGAAAGAACCGGTACTGGGCAATCCGCAGAATACCATAGCGGTGCTTCAAAAATATAACTTTACATTTCAGAAGAAGTTCGGACAGAACTTTTTGATCGATACACATGTATTGGATAAGATTATCCGTTCCGCAGAGATTACAAAGGAAGATATGGTACTGGAAATTGGTCCGGGAATTGGAACAATGACGCAATATCTTGCCTGTGCTGCAGGCAAAGTAGTTGCTGTGGAGATTGATCAAGCACTGATTCCAATCCTGGAAGATACACTGGATGGTTACGAAAATGTACAGATCATCAATGAGGACGTATTAAAAGTAGACATTGCCAGACTGGCAGAGGAAGAGAATGGCAGCAGACCGATCAAAGTTGTTGCGAATCTTCCCTACTATATTACAACGCCGATCATTATGGGATTGTTTGAGAATCATGTCCCCTTAAAAAGCATTACTGTTATGGTGCAGAAAGAAGTGGCAGATCGGATGCAGGTAGGACCGGGAACGAAAGATTATGGCGCTCTGTCACTGGCGGTACAGTATTATGCGAAGCCTTATATTGTAGCAAATGTTCCGCCGAACTGTTTTATGCCAAGACCAAAGGTTGGTTCTGCTGTGATCCGGTTGGAGCGGTATGAGGAACCGCCGGTCAAAGTAAAGGATGAAAGACTGATGTTTCGGATCATCCGGGCGTCTTTTAATCAGCGCAGAAAAACACTGGCGAATGGGTTAAAGAATTCGTCGGAATTGAATTTTACAAAAGAGCAGATAGAAGAAGCGATCGAAAAGCTGGGGAAAGGTGTGAGCGTGCGTGGTGAAGCGCTGTCACTGGAAGAGTTTGCAAAGTTGAGCAATTTGCTGTGTGAGTCGTGAAAGAACAAAAGAAGTGCAGATTTTGCACTTCTTTTGTGTTCACAAATATTTAATAGACAATGCATTGTATCAAAAAGAAATATTTAGTATAATGGAACAGTATATAAAAAGAAAAAGGAGGACGTTGCATGCAGAAGGATATCGATAGCTTGATTTTTGAAAACACACCTAAAATCCAGGAACTTTCCCGGAAGTGCGAAGAAAACAACGAAATAGAAAGAGACTTGTATACACAGTATGATGTAAAAAGAGGTCTCCGTGATCTAAACGGAAAAGGTGTTCTTGCCGGATTGACAAATATTTCAGATGTCTGCGCAAAGAAAATAGTAAATGGAGAAGAAGTTCCGTGTGCAGGGAACCTCTATTATCGTGGATATAATATAAAGGACATTGTGAAAGGTTTCCTGGAAGCACATCACCCAGGGTTTGAGGAGACTGCTTATCTGCTCTTGTTCGGAGAACTTCCCAATCAGCATGAATTGAAAGAGTTTCAGCAGCTTCTTGCAGAGCGGAGAATGCTTCCGCCGAACTTTGTGCGGGATGTAATTATGAAGGCGCCTAGCCGTGACATGATGAATGGAATTTCCAGATGTATTTTGCAGCTGTATACCTATGACATGAAGGCAGATGACACCTCGATTCCAAATGTATTGCGTCAGTGCTTGAATCTGATCAGTCAATTCCCGATGCTAATGGTCTATGACTATCATGCGTACAATTACCGTAGAGGGAAAGATTTATATATTTATGCACCAGATCCGACACTTTCTGTTGCGGAAAATATTTTGATGATGTTAAGAGAGAATCGCAAGTATACCAGTCTGGAAGCAAAGATTTTGGATATGGCACTGGTACTTCATATGGATCATGGCGGTGGTAACAATTCTACATTCACAACTCACGTTGTGACCTCTTCCGGAACAGATACATATTCTACCATTGCGGCTGCAATGGCATCTCTGAAGGGACCGAAGCACGGCGGAGCCAATATTAAGGTTACACAGATGTTTGAGGATATGAAGAACACACTGACAGACTGGAAGGACGAAGAGCAGATTCGTAACTATCTGGAAGCACTTCTGGATAAGCGGGCATTTGACAGAAGAGGGCTGATTTATGGAATGGGACATGCAATTTATTCCGTTTCTGATCCGCGAGCAGATATTTTTAAAGAATTTGTGCAGCAGCTTGCCAAAGAAAAGAACCGGGAAGAAGAATATGCTCTCTACGCAAAGGTAGAGGAGATGGCACCGGTGATCATCGGAGAAAAACGTAAGATTTATAAGGGTGTAAATGCCAATGTGGATTTCTACAGCGGTCTGGTATACAGTATGTTGGATTTGCCACCGGCACTGTACACACCGATTTTTGCAGCAGCACGTATTGTTGGGTGGAGTGCGCATCGTCTGGAGGAATTGAAGAATGTTGATAAGATTATCCGTCCGGCGTATAGACCACTTGCACCGCATCGTGATTACATAAAATTAGATGATAGGTAGAGGATGATATGAAAGACGAATTCTATTTTCCGTCCAAGGATGGGAATACGGAGATTCATACAATTGAATGGAAGCCTGAGGGCGAAGTTAAGGCTGTGCTGCAAATGGCACATGGTATGGTAGAGTATATTGACCGATATGATGAGTTTGCCAGATATCTGTGTGAACGTGGAATTTATGTGGTGGGAAATGACCATTTGGGACATGGAAAGTCTGTTCAAAGCAAATCAGAATATGGATATTTTCATAAAAAGAATGGAAATGCATGCCTGTTGGCAGATATGCATACATTGAGAAATCGAACGATGAAGAAATATCCGGATGTACCGTATTTTATGCTGGGACACAGTATGGGGTCCATTTTAATGCGTCAGTACATACAAATGTATGGCAATGGTCTGGCAGGAACGATTCTTCTTGGTGTTGTATCGACAAAAAAGAGAGTAGAAACGAATACAGGAAGAATGTTGTGCAAAGGAATTGCATTGGTAAAAGGCAGTCATTACAGAAGTAAACTGGTAGATCAGTTGGTAACAGGCTCCTTTAATAAGAAATTCAAACCTGTGCTTACCAGAGCAGACTGGGTGACCAGTGATGTAAAACAGAGAGAGAAGTATGTCAATGATCCGTTATGTTCCTTTGTATTCACTGTGAATGCATATTATCATATGTTTAGTGGTTTACAGCAGATCAGTAAAAAGGAAAGTGCCTTTATGATTCCGAAGAATCTGCCGATTCTTCTGGCTGCCGGTTCGGACGATCCGGTAGGGAATTTTGGAAGGGGCGTTCGGAGAATTTATGAATGCTACAAAAAAGCAGGAATTGAAGATGTGACATTGAGGCTGTATGCAGGAGACAGGCATGAGTTGCTTAATGAGACAGACCGGCAGCAGGTCTATGTAGATTTGTATGAATGGATGAGAAACAGAATCATTTTGAAGTAAAGCAGAGATAAATTGTACCTAGAAGAGTATTGGATTTGCGAAACAAAGAAACAGGCAGAGGATGTGTTTCAAACATCTCTCTGCCTGTTGTAGTTCCGCTTATTCAGTTCTTTCTATTTCATAGTTCGTCCGGCTTTGAGCATTCGGAATAAACGTCGTGCGGCATTCAAATATAGCTCTTCTGCCCGAGTCAGAGCCGCGTCCAAATCCATAGGTGCGTTGACGGTTGTGATTATGGAGTCTATGCCGGATTCATAAATCTTTTCAGCACCTTCTCCCATAGAACCGACAATTGCCACAACAGGAATGTCATATTTTTTACTGTGTACACCTACTCCGTACATAACTTTGCCGAATGCGGACTGCCAGTCAGTACAACCTTCTCCTGTCACGACAAGAGAAACGTCTTTTAGCTTGCTGTCAAAGTCAACCAGATTCAGCACGGTTTCGATTCCTGATTTGAGTGTTGCTTTTAAAAAGAGGAGCAGGGCAATCCCCAAACCTCCGGCGGCACCCGCGCCAGAAACGGTGTTGGCATCTATGCCAAATTGTTGAAGCAGAATCTCCCGGTAATGAAGCATTCCCTGTTCCAGTTCTATTAGGGTTTCCGGTGTGCCACCTTTCTGTTTCCCAAAAGTAAACGTAGCGCCATTTTCTCCACATAAGGGATTATTTACATCGCACATGACGGTAAAATCTGTTTCTGCAATTCGGGAATCCAGTTCCGAGATATCAATTTGGGAAATTTTAATCAGATTTTCGCCGCATCCTGTCAGTTCATGTCCCTCTGAATCTAGAAAACGTACACCGAGAGCACTCATACAGCCCATGCCTCCGTCGTTCGTTGCAGAACCCCCGATTGCGATTGAAATATCGCGAAAGCCTTTATCCAAGGCATCTCGGATCATTTCTCCAGTCCCATAGGTTGTTGTTTTTCTTGGATCTCGTTCAGATTCTGAAATCAGGGGGAGTCCTGAAGCCGAGGCCATTTCCATGATGGCACGGCGGTCATCTAATTGTCCGTAAAAACACTTGGTATTTTTCCAGAGAGGCCCCTTTACAGTCAGTGGAATCCGATTGCCTTTTACAGCCGCCAGTACAGCATCAGTCGTTCCTTCGCCACCGTCAGCTGTTTCGATACTGGTACAGATGCACTTTGGAAAGGTTTCCTTTGCGGCAGTAGTGAGCAGTTCTGCGATTCGCAGAGAGGATAAAGTTCCTTTGAAAGAATCTGAAGCAAATAAAAATTTCATGTCAATTTCTCCTTTTATTTTATGTATCTGTAATATAGCAGTTCAGCATGTTGCTGAACTGCTATATTGTATGTATGAGTTTAATGAAGGAAGAGTGAGAGGATGAAAATTTCAAGCATACCGGCAACACCTAACAGTAACGTAGCGACAGTCTGTGTTTTGTAACCCTTTTCAGGTGTCATTCCACCGAAGTTGGTAACAACCCAGAAGTAGGAATCATTTGCATGGGAAACAGTCATTGCACCTGCACCGATTGCCATAACTGCCAGTGTAGCTCTTACCGGACTGCTAAGACCAAGGACAGGAAGGAGCGGTGCTACGATACCTGCAGTGGTTGTAAGTGCAACGGTAGAAGAACCCTGCGCACTCTTCAGAATTGCTGCAAGAATGAATGGGAAGAAAATTCCGATTGTTTCTAGCAGTTCCGCATTCTGAGTAATGTAATCAATCATGCTTGAAGAAGCGATTACCTTTCCAAGGACCCCGCCTGCTGCAGTTACGAATAGAATCGGTCCGACTGTTTTTAGCGTATTATTTGTCAGGTCATAGAATTTCTCCATCTTGCTTGCACCGGCAAGTTGGATGACTCCAAAGACAGTACCGACTGCAAGAGCGATAATCGGAGTTCCGAGGAATTTCAGGATATCATTTGCCACACCTGACCAGCCGGCCATGGATGCGACAGAACTCATTGCCATCAAAAGGATGGGAACGATGATTGGAGCAAGTGCCACAAATCCGTTTGGAAGTTTTCCGTATTCAGCAACCAGTTCTTCATAAGATTTCTTAACATCATTACTGTTTGCCTCGTCATCGGCCGTTACCTTTTTCCCGATATAACGTGCATAAAAATATCCTGCAATCAGTGGGAAAATAGAACATAAAGCACCCATTCCCATAACGAGAAGAAGATTATTGCCAATTCCCAATGTAGAAGCAGCTGCAATCGGTCCCGGTGTAGGTGGGATAAATACATGTGCAATGTATAGACCGGAAGACAAGGATACAGTCATGGCAACAGAGGAAACTCCGGTACGATTTACAAGTGCTTTACGGATGGGATTTAAGATTACGAAACCGGAATCGCAAAATACCGGAATCGAAACGACCCATCCCATGAGTTCCATAGCCAGTTCTGGATGTTTTTTACCAACAAGACGAATGACCATGTCCGCGAGTTTTAATGCTGCGCCGGTTTCTTCCAGAATGGTTCCAATCAAAGCACCGAGAATAATTACAATACCAATGCTTGTAAATGTGCCGGAAAATCCGGAGCCGATAACAGATGCAAGTCCGCTGACGGTAGAACCATCTGCAGCGGTCTGGTCAACCAGTGGAATACCTGCTACGAGTCCCAAAATAAGAGAAACGCTCATAATTGATAAGAATGGGTGAATCTTAAATTTTGAGATCGCTATAATCATAACTACAATTGCAACGATAAAAGCGATAATCAGTGGAAATCCTGTCATAATAAAACCCCCTTTGTTTTTCTCTTATTGCTTTTAGTGATAGCATTATTGTAGCAGAATCATTTCTGAAAATTCAGAATGGAAAGAACAAAAGGAGAGGTATATTTTGTGCGCCAGACACAAAACATATGTTCCGTATCCGGCGCATAGAAAGATGAAATAGATATTAGATATCGTAGAAAGAAAAAATCAGATGTTCAGATATAAATAGAGGCAGATGAGCAACCATTTCTCTTCCATGGAGTTCTGATGGTCGATATTTAATCTGTCACGGATTTTATTATATCGGTATGTGAATGTGTTTTTATGCATAAAAGCCTGCTGTGAAGCATTCTGAATATTGAAATTATTTTTGATCAGGCTGCCGATAATCTCAATATAGTTCTTTTTAAAATCATCCGAAAGTTTCATAGAAAATACATTAAAAATCTGTTGTAGTTCCTGACGTGGAATACAGGAGGTGATGTATTCACCAACAAAATCATAAAAATAATATGCCCGGTGTTTTTCCTTTTCCGACGAGTGGATTTCCAACCATTTGCAGTGCTGATATGCATAATAGTACTGCGAAAAACTGGTTTGAAATGTTCCGATGTAAAAACTACAGTTGATCTCATTTTCCAGAAGCCACTTTAAAGTAGATTTCATATAATCAGCAAGACAGAACTTATAATTGGAAAAAAGGGTCGTATTTTCGTCTTTCAGCGTTTTAAAAATCAAGACATACCGATCTTCGATCAGAAAGCTGATATCTTCGGAAAGATGGGACGGGCTGCTTTTGACTGAATGCAGGAGCTGCTGCTGATATGCAGGAGCATCCAGACGGCAGAGAATGGGGATGCGTACAAGATCTTCCCGGTAATTCAGTTCAGTGGCAAGTTTACGAATATCTTGTGGAGAACGGTAATTTTCCTGCGTCAGCATTTCCATAAAGCGGTCTTTTCTAGTTTGACGGCGCAAAGCCTGCAGTTTTTGATTTTCATATTTGATCAAAGTTTCAATCGCCATCTTTATAATGAATGCAATGGGACGGATTTCTTCAGGATTACCGGTGACACCGACAACGCCTTCTCGTTTTCCTTCGATATCAATGACCATGTTGATTCCGCTCAATACACCGGGATAGTCATGGTCGTTCTCAATGATAATGGTATCTGCACTTCCCTGTACAATCTGCCATGCCACTTCATGGAAGGCTCCGATTCGTTCCGGATTGCGGCTTGCAATAATCACACCCTGTTCATTCATGATATTGACATTGTAACTGGTATATTTTGTAACCTGTTCAATCAGTTTTTCTGCTAATGAATTTTCCAGCAAAGGTTTGTCCCTCGTTTCTGTCAGTATTTTTTGTAGTTATCCTTCTGGCTGCCTTACTGAATTGCATACAGCAGCAGTGAGAGAATGATACCTGTGGCAACAGAAGAAGCCAGTAGAGCCAACAGGATTCTGAATGCCCGTTTTTTATCCGGGCATGCCTTAAAGAGGATGAACAGACCCACTCCGGTACTTGCGCACAGACCGGAAATAAAAGATGCCAGATTCAGAATCCCCTGTCCGTAAAGTTGTGTAAGCAGGATAGAGGCTGCGCAGTTTGGTATTAACCCGATGATCGCAGTCAGGATTGGCTGGAAAAGAGAGTCTTTCAAAAGGAAAGAAGCAAGTTTTGAAAACCCGATCATTTCCAGAAGAAAATTCAGTACCAGCGTAAACAAAAAGATATAGCAGAACAGATTCCAGGTATGCTTTAGAGCATGAATCAATAAGTTCTGGCTGTGACCGCAGCAAGAGTGTTTGGTAAAAACAGATTCTTCCGGGGATTCAAAATACTTTGCAAAAAAGCAATCCATCAGAAATCCGCAGATGACTGCAACTGTAGCTTTTATGGCGAGAAGTGGTAGGACGATGTCGGCACATTCCGGCATTCCAAGTAAAACAAGAATCGCCTCGTCAGAAGACGCCAAAAAGACGGCAAGCAGCGTACCTGGAGAAATCAGTGAAGCAGCAAATAAATTGGCACCAAGAATCGGGAGTCCGCATTCGGGTAGACATCCGAGCAGGGCACCGAGAAGAGGTCCGGCTTTGCGAAAGCGGATGAGCATATTCCGGTTCAATCTGCCGGAATGATGCTCCAGAAATTCCAATATGAAAAACGCCAGAAAAAGAAATGGAAGAAGCCGTATACTGTCGATTATGGCATCTGTTATAAGATCTAAAAACATATAAATCACCTCGTAAAATATAATGAAACTGTTCGTAAAAACTGATTATTATTTTAACACAAATGATTTGGAAAAATAAGCCTGATTTTGACGGAGATTTGCCTGGGGCAAATTAGATGAGCGAATCAAAAACTCTTTTATATAGAAGTCTTTTCTTTTTGGAAAATCACAGCGAAAACCCGCTAACCACAAGGGCTAACGGGTTTCGTTGTTTTATAGTTAT
>JAHHTO010000189.1 GCA_020024595.1 Schaedlerella sp. | reverse complement strand
ACATGATGCAGCAGGTGATGGAAACCGTGGGTACAGTGTTGTATGAGAGGTTGAGGAGTCAATAGGAATAATAAAGTGAATGATGGGGTGATGGAACCATGATCGAAAAAGTAAAGGGAATGTCAATCAATGGTCGTTGCTTTTCGCAAGAAACAATCCTTCCATTTTTTCCTGGAGATAACGACCGCATCTCCATTGTTTATGGCAAAAATGGCAGCGGTAAAAGCACAATTTCAGATGGATTTTCCCACATTGATTCCAGTGATTCTTTCGAAGAGCTGTCTGCCTCACTAATTGATCGATCTGATAAAGAGATTGCTTTGGCAGCCGAAAGTAAGATATTTGTATTCAATGAAAAATACATTGACGAAAATGTAAAGATTGATGCAGATGGTTTGGGGACTATTATCCTTTTAGGAGGTCAGGTCGATTTACAAGCGGATATAGATCACTATACGGCACTGTTGGGAGCGGCACAAGAAGAATGTGATGCAGCAGAAGTAGCACTGAATGCTTTGGGAGATAAGAATAACCCGCTTAGCCCTGATTATCATCTGGTACGTATCAAAAAAGCCTTGCAGGTAAATTGGGCAAATACAGATTCCACAATCAAGGGGCATAAAATTAACTCCAAGGTAACCGATGAGGTTGTCAAAGAAATAGGAGGCCTTTCCGTTCCTGAAACTAAAGAACAATTACAGCATAGGTTTGATGAAACCAAGGCACTACTGGATAAAGTAGCTGATGTTACAACAAGTTATCCAATGTCTATCTGTAATGTTGAGTTTTCGGACAGTTTTGAGCAGAGTATTTGCTCTCTGTTAGCAAAGCCTGTAGAAAAACCCGTGTTGACTGAGCGGGAATCGATGATTCTTTCAATGATTCAGAACGGAAGGCAGTCTATTATTGAGGCAGCAAAGAGGGACTTTAGTGATGGATCGACCACTATTTGCCCCTACTGTTTCCAGGAGATAGATGATGAATATCGGCATAGTTTAATTGACAGTATCAACAAAGTACTAAACAAAGATGTAGATGCGCATAAGGCTGAATTGCAGGCAATATCTTTCCCTGGAGTAGATGAAGACTACTCTCATTTTATGGACTTGGATACTGAACTAGTGAAAGAAATTCAGGAGCAGATAGAGAATTGTCAAAAGCTGATAGAGCAATATCAAGTGGCCATTCAACAGAAGTTGAATAGCATTTACAATCCAGTAAATATGGTGCCGATAGGCTTGGAGAGCGGTATCCAGCAGCTAAATTTGCTTTTAAATAAACTTGAACTAAAGCGGCAGAAATTTGTAGATGCGATGCAACAACGAAAAGCAATCCTACAAGAATTGCTCCTGATCAACAAAAAAATTGCACACTTGCAAATAGAACAAGCATATCGAGATTTCCAGAAGAGGCAGCGTGCAATGAGAGTAGCGGAAACCAAATTGCAAACTAAGCAGAAAGAGGTACGAGATACCACAGAGCATTTAAAGACCCTTGAACAGAAAAAGTCAAATGTGGAGTTGGCTATTGAAAGCATAAACAATGCACTTGACTATGTGTTCTTTTCGCATGGTCGGCTTTCAATTGAGTTAAAAAATGATAAGTACTACTTGAAGTCAAGTGGAAAAGATGTCAAACCCAAAAATGTGTCCATAGGTGAGAGAAATATTATTGCATTGTGCTATTTCTTCACCCAGATATTATCAAACCAGGATATTAAAAAACTATATCAGGATGAAGAACTGGTAGTGATTGATGACCCGATTTCTAGCTTTGATTTTGAGAACAAAGTCGGGATAAGCTCCTTTCTGAGATACCAGACGCATAAAATTATTAAAGGTAATGCCAAAAGCAAAATCCTATTTTTGACGCACGATCTATCTACGTTTTCTGATTTGCAAAAAATAGCTGACGAAATAGAGAAGTCTTTCAAAAGACAGAATGCAGGTGGAGCTATAAAGAGTAAATCCTTCGAACTGAGAGGTCAAATATTGTCAAAGCGGATGAAGTCCATTAATGAATATCGTGATTTGCTACACATGATTTTTAGTTATGCAATTGGCAATACCGATGGTTTAGATTTGATAATTGGTAACGCCATGCGGCGCACATTGGAAGCGTTCTCGACTTTTATTTATGGGTCAGGAATTGCGGAAGTCTCTTTTGATCCAAAGGTTATAAAAAGCTTGGGCAAGTATTCTAAATATTTTGAAAACCTTATGTATCGGCTCGTACTCCATGGAGAAAGCCATTTTGAAACACGCGTTTATGCGATACAAGACGATCTTAATTTTTATCATTTTATTTCGGAAAAAGAAAAACAGCGCACTTGCAAAGAGGTTTTGTGTTTTATGTACTGCTTGAATCCGGATCACATCGAATCACATATTCCGGACGCAATCCATGAGATTCAGAAATGGATGACAGACATTCGCACAAATGAAGAATTTGATGCAATAGCTAATCTGAAAAAGCGAATTATCCCTCTATACGATATTCCTCTATCTGCCGGCTTAGGCGAGAACATATTAGATGGCAACATACCTTTTGTGGAATATGAAACGGATGTTGAGGACGGGGACTTTGCACTTCATGTATCTGGTGACAGCATGGAGCCGGATATTCCAAACGGAAGCATTGTCGTTGTCAAAAAGCAAAGTGAAATAGCCGACGGCATAAGTAGTGCATTTTTCCTTAACGGAGAAGTCTACTGTAAAAAACTACTACATAAAGATGGAAAGGTTTTTCTCTGCTCAGATAATACTGAATACCAGCCTATAGAAATTCATGAGGGAGATACCTTAAAAGCGTACGGGAAGATCGTTAAAGTGCTCTGTTAGTGCTATAATACCCATAAGTCATCCATTCGTATATTTCAAGAGTAACCCATGATAGTGGTGGATGATAGATTTTTGATAGCAAAAGCTCAGATACTCCGTAGGGTTTGGATAACTGGTATCATAAAAAGCCAAATGGAATCAAACCACAAAAATGTTTAGAATTGAGATCCGCATTGATTGCAATCACCAAAGAATTAACGGAAACGCTCTGCCGCAACAAAACGATTGATTGGCAGAAGAGAGAATCGGCACGGGCAAAAATGCGTATGCTGATCAAAAAGCTTTTGAAAAAACATAAGTATCCTCCAGAGGGCATGGAAGATGCTGTGCAAATAGTTATGCTTCAGTGTGAATTGTGGACGGATAAGGTAATGGATGCTTGAGAAAATATGCTATATGGATGTATTTGGAGTATCTTACGTTATGATGCATGATGATTATGAAAGGATAATGTGCCTGTGAACGAAAATACCTTGGCTTCAAAGCGAGAATTCACTTCAGTAGTTCAGGAAGTAAAAACTGTTTTAACAACGGCTCGGCAGAATGTTGCGACTCAGGTGAATAACGAGCTGCTGAACACTTATTGGAATATTGGTCGGATCATCTGCGAACATGAGCAGTCCGATCCGGAGCGGGCAGATTACGGTAAGCAGACGATAAAGGAACTTTCTAAAGCGTTGACGCAAGAGTTTGGAAAAGGCTTTTCCAGATCGAACTTACAGAACATGAGACAGTTTTACCTGACCTATAAAAAGTGCCAGACAGTGTCTGGCAAATTGAGCTGGTCCCATTATTGCGAGCTGCTGTCGATCTCCGATCCGGACAAGCGGAGCTTTTACGAACAGGAAGCCGTCAATTCTAACTGGTCTGTTCGAGAATTGAAGCGGCAGATTGCCAGCTCTCTGTTTGAGCGGCTGCTTCTGTCGAAAGGCGATGTCAATAAAGAAAAGGTTCTGACCTTGGCTGCAAAGGGGAATGAAATCGCTCAGCCGGAGGATATTATTCGTGATCCCTATGTTTTTGAATTTTTGGGACTGCCAGAGGATAAGCCCTTTCTGGAAAGTGATCTGGAACGGGCTTTGGTGCAGCAGATTGAGAAATTCCTGTTGGAGCTGGGGCGTGGCTTCATGTTTGTGGGTACGCAGCAGCGTGTGACCATCAACAACACCCACTATTATGTGGATATGGTGTTCTACAACAAAATCCTCCGGGCTTATGTTCTGATCGAGCTGAAAACCATTAAACTGACGCCGGAGGCGGCTGGGCAGATCAATATGTATCTGAACTACTACGCCAATGAGGTTAATGATCCCGACGATAATCCGCCTATTGGAATCATTCTCTGCAGCGACAAGGATAGCATCACAGCTGAGTATGCGCTGGGCGGCCTGTCCAATAACATTTTCGCTTCTCGGTATGTGCTGTATATGCCAAATAAGGATCAGCTGATCGCTCAGGTGGAGAATGTCCTGAAGAAGTGGCATAAAGAAGATCCTGATGATGGAACTTTCAAAAAATAACGTTCAGCATGTCTGGAAAATCATCCCTGCGTATGCTATAATACTTACAAGCCATCCATTCGTATATCTCAAGAGTAACCCATGATAGTGATGGCTGATAGATTTTTGATAGCAAAAGGTCAGATACCCTGTAGGATTTGGATAACTGGTATCATAAAAAGCCAAATGGAATCAAATCGTCAAAACAAAAATGTTTAGATTTGAAATTCACTTGGCGAGTGGGAATAATCGAATAAGTGTTTTAGAGTCCCGGAAAACCTTGAAAATA
>JAHHTO010000188.1 GCA_020024595.1 Schaedlerella sp. | reverse complement strand
CGTATCGCTTCGATGGTTCGAATCCGTCCTCCCCCACCAAGTAAAAGCTTAGAGTATCTACTCTAAGCTTTTCTTTATACAAAAAGCGGCCAACACCACAGAGGCTGTTGACCGGAAAAATTACATATTTTTTCACTGTTCTTTTGAGAAAATAGGGGACACTTACTTGATTTCATAGATGCGTCGTCATCCTTCATGTTCTGAAGAGCCTGTTCGTAAAGAGAGCAAAGACATTCATCGATGGAATTCCAGCAGCATACCTTCCGTATGTGGGATTACGCCAGCATCCATCATGAGCAAGTAAATGTTCTTTACGAGTTAGAAATTGGATATTAGAAGGATCACCGGCTAAATTAGGGCGTTTATTTGCGATCTTCTATGTCCCTTTCGGGATATGGCATGGATTTCGTGTTTTCAATGGTAGCATCTGCGACATTCATTAATGCAGAATCTACAGATCAAATGTCCTAATTCTGCAATGAACTCAGTTTTTGTGCACAAAACACCCAACAATATCCGGGGTTCATCTTCTCTGAATATTGCCTGTGGACAGAGCTATTTACCTCTGCAATAAACGGACCGTCTTGAGTCATCTATCTGACATCTCATATATGCACAAAGTAATAGTTTTATGATGATAAATGTACAAATTACATAACACCCAATTCTGTGATTCCCAAACCAAACTGCATAAGAAATCACAAATAGCGGTAAACAGGAGTAGAGTTCGTCCACATACAGGCCATGATAAATCTTAAAATCCTTCTGCTACCGGGTGAGATGCTCCAGAATATAGCCTAGGAAAATCCTGTCCTTTAATGACTGTACATGATGGATTTTCCTTGCGTGCTTTCGATTATGCTGACCAATCAGAAAATCGTGTAGAATATCCCTTAAAGCTGCAATCAAAAGGAGATCCAGTATGCAGGAAAGGAACGCAAGGCAAGGCAAGGGAATAACCGTTGTGAGTTGTCCATGATGCTCTGTATGTTATTCATAGATTTAACCTCCTGAAAGTACCAAATTTCTTCTTATTATAGCAGCTCCTCTTCCGGAGATTGCCTATGTTTCTTTCGGGATTACGATGCACTCAGCGCAGATTGGAATGCTGCGATATAAAGTTCTTTACTTCATCGGGTGTTTGCAGAAACTGTTTTGGATTAAAGACAACCGTTATGACATCATTATCAGAAAACACCAACTGCTCTTTCTGTCGAGCTTTCGTACATAGTTTAATCAATTCTTTTTCACTATACACAGTGTTCGATATAACAAAGTAAGGGGTGCCTCTCTGTGTATGCGTTTCATAGGCATTGGGGAGGTCTTGCCATTCAAAAAATAATTCTTTGTATGTATCATTTATGATACCAATGCTTGCCATGATACGAATGCCGGTGTTATCCAAAGTCAGACGAACAGAATTTTTTTGAAAGAATTTGCTAATACACCACAGGCAGAATATTTCAAGGGGAATCCAATAAACATAATTCCAGAAAGCATCAGGCCCTCTTTTCAGCTGAATTCCGAGTGCCACCAAAGGCACTGCTTCGACTGCCTTCATAATGCAAAAGCCTATGGTATTTGCCCGTTCATACGGTTGACTAATCATTACATTTTCTTTCATTTAGAACACCTTTCTAAATTTAAAACAGATATGATGCTGTGTTTTACAACGGGTTCTTCTTGTTGAGTGCCCCCAAGTATTATCCTTGTCGGAGCAGTAACTAAGATGTGGATATTAGGCAGGGCCCCTTCCGGACCCTGTCTATGTTTCTTTCGGGCTTACGATGTACTCAGCGCAGATGGGAATGCTGCGATATAAAGTTCCTTACTTCATCGGGTGTTTGCGGAAACTCCTGTGGATCAAAGACAACCGTTATGGCATCATTATCATAATACACAAACTGCCTTTTTGAACAAGCTTTCGAACATAGTTTAATCAATTCTTTTTTACCATACACAGCGTTCGATATAACAATGTAAGGGGAGTTTTTCTGTGTATGCGTTTCATAGGCGTTGGGGAGGTCTTGCCATTTTAAAAAAACTTCTCCGTATTTATCATCCGTGATACGAATGCCGGTGCT
The DNA here is from genome assembly GCA_020024595.1 of Schaedlerella sp. Taxonomy (GTDB): domain Bacteria; phylum Bacillota; class Clostridia; order Lachnospirales; family Lachnospiraceae; genus Schaedlerella. The sequence goes on along the minus strand of JAHHTO010000188.1, from coordinate 2,588 downwards.
TTCCAAAGCCAGACGAATAGAATGATATTTAAATAATTTGAACAGACAAAACAGGCAAAGTATTTCAGCGAGAGCCATATAAACACAATTCGTGAAATTCTCAATTCCTCTTTCAAGATCTATTCCAAGCAACACCCAAATCCCTGCTTCGAGTGCCTTTGTAAAGTAAAAAGTCATGGCAATTCCCCAATGATACGGATAACTAACCAAAATTTTCTCATTCATGTAAAGCTCCTTTCTAAATTCAATACAGATATGCTGCTGTGTTTCTACCACCGGTTCTTCTTGAATATATCCAAGATATGATGCTAAGGAAATCGGTGCAAGTCTTCGCAGCGGGCTTTTATTTGAGGATCAAACAAAACACCCTTAATATCAAGTAACAACTGATCAAACAGATACTGTTTACTGACTTTTTTACGTAATGTTTCTACTGATGCTATAATATTTTCACAGTACAATTGATAGCGAAGTGCAGGAGAACTTACCAAAAATCTATGAAGGTCCATTCGTAATCGAATATCTGCATAGTGATTTTTTCTTGAGAAATAGCGACGTTCGGGATAACCGCCATCTTCAAAATACTTTTCCTGCAGTAAGATTGTGATAATAGCAATCTCTGTTAATTCTGTGCCGTATTCTTTTTCCTGTAGGGTAAGCATTCCTTCTGATACAATTTTCTGCATGCGGCTAAATAGATCACCACCCAACGATTCACATTCAGCACTTAAAAAAATATCCATTTTATATTCCTTCTATTACCTTGGTGTTTTGTGGAACGCGGGTAACTTTACGGCAGACTGACAAGGGTGCACCAGCATGGAGACGCAAAGATATCCCTAAGAATTTGAATTACAACTTACTTTATCGTCTCCAAATCTGTTAAGAATTTGTCAGCGGATACCAAATAACCATTTTGCCTTGTCGCAAACACAAAGAATCCTGCTTTTGGATCAGATAGACTGCTTTGAGCCAATGAATACAGGTTATCCCACGTCAAACAGATTGGCTTCAAGACTGGCTGTGTATGTTGTGCATAAGATCTTGCATAAACAGCTTCCGGCCAGACGAGCAGTGCTTTTTCATCCTGAGTTTCGATAGTCAGCCCCTCTGATCCATTTCCAAGAATCCACAAACAATGATTCTTTTGAAGAGAATGTAAGAGATATTTGTAACGTTTTTCAGGTGCAGCGGTGTATAAATGCTGATTTTCGGTTTCAGTATGTGTTGGATTCTTAAATGTCAGATTAGGAATATGAGCCATCTCAAAACCATGTTTCTGTAATAACTCATAAGAATAAGCGTAGTTAGCCTTTCCCGCACAGTCTACCTTCTGGATTTCCAAACACAGCGAACTATCCTCCAAATCGCCCGGTGTATCCTCATATATAATAGAAGATTGCTTGCTGTTTGCTAATAATTCCAAATGTGAGGCTAGTGAAAGGAGTCCTTCCTTATTGGTACAGATCCGTACAGCAGATTTGCCCGATAATCTCACTGTGACATAGCTGTTTTGCTGCCATGGCAAGTCAGTAGAAAATATGAATTTTTCTGTATTCATTTCCAATTCTCCTTATGGAAAAAATATATGTACATTTTTCACTGTTCTGCATTTATAAATCATCAGGTGACAGAATCATGATACCTGCTCTGGAGATAGTACAACTCTGACTCGGTATCGTAGTAGTAACCACGGCGTCAGAAGAAGTCGGTATAGAAAGAAGCGGGCCCCTTACATTACCTGCCATGCATCACCGGCACGGAGTTTGCAGGCATCGGTCCAGCCCTTGACTGGGGAATAGAACGGATGTGACGGCGTGCAGATGATTTCCCTAGTGTGTTAGTTCTATACCAAACATTTACTATTGAGAACGGATGACTTCACATTTTTCAAAGCGCAACTGATAAACATACTGCCGATTCTGTTTCATTAATTTGAGTTGCAATATAAATTTATTGCCATTTTTAAGAACAGAATCTTCCTTCCACCAGGAATCAGTCAATGAAATCTCTGGTGTTATTTCTTTGTAGTTGTAAAATCGAATGGTACAAATATCTGTGTCGAACATTGCTATAGAGGAATCCAACAACAACTCCAATCCGTTAGCGATATGGTTTGAAGCAGCTACTTGATTTGGGGTAAAGACTACTGCCCCCAGAATATGTGCATCATGTAATCCTTTTTTCCAATACCAATCTGGCATTGCTTGAGATTCCGTCTTTTTAGTGCTTTGTACATGTCTATGATTCTGATACATAAAATCACCTTTTTTTAACAAACTGTTGTCTATATTTTTCCCCAGAAAACATGAAATGTATGATTCAAACGATCATGATAATGCCATTGGGCATTAGGAAGATACCTGTGTATCTCAGAATATACTTTTGAATTTCCATTCCGCTATCATTTCGCGATGCCTTATAATATCGGTTACACCTATTGTGTACCAGCACAGCCGCATCGGAGACATAATAGGTATGGTCATCTTCAACCTGGAAGTTATGGACCTTAACGGGGCTTTCCGGGATTTCATGCTGGATCTTCTCGACAACGACATAGTCGCCGTTGACCAGTACCAGAATGTCAC
>JAHHTO010000187.1 GCA_020024595.1 Schaedlerella sp. | reverse complement strand
TCGTGATAAAATGCACTTTTAATTCGCTTTTTAGCCAGATAATCCACACATTCCACGCTATCCAGCTCGTCCACAAACTTTTTGTAGCCACTTTGTAGCCACGCACTTTTCGTTCGCCTCAAGTATTTTCTTCAAGGATACCCAAGATTTTGTGGGTGTTCATTATTCTTAGAATAATACCAATGTAGCCAATAGATTGATTTGTGGACTTTATATTCGTAGAGAAGATGAAGCAACCACACAATCACTATTGGTTACAAATGGCTACACTCGCAAGCCACTAACAACTATTGTAAAGGAGTATCGATATGCCAAAACTTTTATCTTGTTCGCTTAATATTGACACCGGCTGCGTTGAGTTGAAATTCAGTGACTGTAGCATCATCTCCATACACTGCATAGATGTAGAGAATTCCATTGATGACACCATCTACTTCTGCTTGAAATGAATTGTTTTAAATTGCTTGGTAGGGGCTGCTAATATGATTAAAGTGTTGACAAGTAATCATCAAATTCTGCCTCAGTGTATGTGTGTACTTCTTTGAAGCAATAATTTTGAAACATTTTAAGTCCGAAACACACATATTCCTCATTTGCACACTTTCCCACATTTTTAGCAAAAGAATCAAATGAGGGAGATGGTTGAACTGTTGTTTTTTGCTTTTTCTTAAGATCTTCGTCAAGTGTATTACACCGATTCACAGTTTCATTGTATACCAAAATATACTTCACATGGTCTCGCATGTACGATATCCCAGTAGAAGTAATATCGGTAAAAATAAGCGCGCTGTCATACACTTTTTTTCGAACAGCAAATTGCTTTAGGCGATCCATAAACCCATTTTTGAATTCAACAAAAACAAGATAACCTTTACCATCATCAAAAAGTGCATCATTTGATTTTGGGATCTCACTTACTCCCAATAATTTAACATATTCTTCTTTTACACCATCAAAATTAACTGCTTTTCTAGTAGATAAGGTCATATATTTTTGCTGTTCATCTCGATTGTCTAATGAGGTTTCTTTTAGAGTTGAAAGATTATCAGCAAAGATTTGATAAGCATTGAGATCAATCATCTTGCCACCTCTCATCCTCAAGTCTTTGTAGCGGACGAGAAAGCTTAGCATAAATCTTGTCAATATTGTCAGTCACATCTGTGATATTTGCCTGATCCTCAACCACCTCAGACAAGTAATACTTACAAGTGTCAGCAGATTCATACTTTGCTGAGTACACTTGAATTGCTCGCAGAAAATATGGGCTATGTGTGTTTAAGAGGACATGGACACCAAACTCTTTCTGAATCAATACAATCAATTCAGCAAACAAGAGTTGCCATTCTGGATGCAGATGAATTTCCGGTTCATCCAAAATAATTGTACCATTTCGCTCAATCACACCACTTGTGAGCAACATTTTCAAGATAACAAAAGTCTTAAGACCAGTAGACAGGTTCCGAACATTTAAAACTTTGTCGCTGCCCTTCCTCTGGTACCCCGTCACAGATCGCTTGCTCCGGATGACATCACCGCTACAAACAGAAGATATTTTTTCATAAATGCTATTAAGCTTATCTTTGGCAATAATCTCATCAAAAACATTTGCTTCAGAATCCGGCCAAAATAGTTTCGTGCGCAAATGGTACCGGTGATCCGAAGATGCACTTGACACGTGCCGATAAAACATTCTTAGATCATCCAGCACGAACGGGTCATCAATGTAGACTACTTCTGTGTGAAGCGAGATATTGCCCGGATTCTGAATATCTACTGCTCCTTCATTTTCAATTGAAACAGTTATGACAGTATCCTTAATCTGGAGCTGGATTTCACCATCATCTTCAGAAAATATGTTGCAGACTTGCTCATTAAACTCCGCATCCAGCTTTCGCTCAAGCACAGATTTGAGAAAATCAATATCTGAGACATTCAGCACATCTTTGATATGAAAGACCGTATCAGCAACCATGTTTTTATCAAAAGATTCAATTTTCCCTTCATCATATTGTGAAAGCAGGTCTATAATATTTTTTTCCATATCAGAAAGTTCGATTTGTCTATACTCATCGATATGAGAAACAATAGTTTTCGCAACATCGGTAGTATTTGCAATTCTCACAAATCTTGAGCTAGCATTCATATACATCCGATCAAGCAAGTTCTCTACACTATCGACTCGCTCGTTTTCAATTTGCTTTTGAACATTACAAAAACTGTTAAACACTGCAAAAAGAGCGCGTCCAACCGTACTTTTTCCAGTGTTGTTCTCGCCGGCAATTACTGTGATGCCGTTGATCTCAACTGAAGCTGTTCTTATTTTGCCAATGTTTTTCAAAGTTAGCTTCATTGTGTGTCCTCCTTCATTGCTGATGCTAAAATAGTTTTAATTCGTTCAAGCGATATCCCATAGCCTCCATTGACACCTGAAAGTGTTCACTCAGATACCGCTGCAATTGATGTTGCTGTTCCTGTTCCTGCTGCTGATCTGCCGAGAACAGTGTTGTTTGTTGCGGGCATTGTTGAAAAAACTCTGTCCGGTTTTGTTTGACCAAATTTTCCGGCATCAGGAAACAAGCCGCAAAGTAGTCCGCTTCTTTTTCTTGTTCTGGCTTATTTTGCCCAAAAACAGCATTCTTATCGCAGAGAATCGTGCCATTTTGCAAGGTATGGCCAAGAAAATGATGTCCCAATTCGTGAGCGATCGTAAAGTTTTTGCGCGATGTTCGAAGATTTGCATTCACAAAGATAATTTTTGTCTTCTTCACAATCATATATACGCCGCAGAACTCTTCATCATCCTCATCACGTTCTTCAAATACAATTCCCCGCTGCTCCATTATATCAGGAATCAGTTCTATTGGTGGTCGATGCAAGGTATTTCGTTCTAGAATCCCATCGACTAAATTCCTGATCTGCCGCCGTCTTCTCCAATCCATCAGCTTTCCTCGCCAGAAATCTCCAAAGCCCGTTTCCGAAGATGCTCCCAAGTATCCTCCCGGATGTTACCACGGGCCGCCGCCAGCAGTTCTGTCTCTGCTTCTTTGTGATTGGGATGGAACTTAATAACCTGTGCAGCCTTTTTGTTTTCTTTATTGCTAAAGGCTTCTTGCAGAACAGCTTCCATTAATTGTGAGGCATGATTTTGAGCCTGCTTTATTTCCGTTTCTAATGTATCGCAAAGTGATGTTAGTGTATTTGCCTTTTCAACAATTCGATGCTGTTCTCTAATCGGTGGAAAAGGAATGCAAAATCCTCTAATAAGATTTAAATTCAAGTTTCCCTGTGATGTACCTTTTCCAAGGGTATTTTTCTTAGAAGAATCCCTTCCGTAACTTCCGTTTAGCCACAGTAGTAAATAATTCATATCGAAAATGCGAAGGACTGGTTTTATGAGACAAAGGCTCACATAAATCGCAAAATCCAATTCAACATCAATAATTGCTGCTTCTCCTATCCCTGCCCCTACACGAGCCATAAGAATATCACCTTTTTCAGGTTTGGTATTCTTTATGTACTGTTCATAATCCAGTTTTGAAACCATCCGAAATCTGTTTGACATAAATTTGAACGGTTTCACATTCTGTGCAGACATAAATGGTACACCATCATCGGTATATGTAGGTGTCTGATGTGTGCCATCCGAAATATCACATATATCCCCTAATCTACACCATTCCCAGCCATTAGGAAGATTAAATGGCTTTTCTTCTTCTTTGATTGGCGGCAGTGGTTTTTGCTTTTTGATTTTTTTCTCTGCAATCAATCGCTTTTTTTCTGCCTTGATTTTTTCCAATAGGACGCTCACAGGTTCATCATTTGGGTCTTGCTCACAAAGCTTTCCTTCCACTGCTTGTTGCAAAATGGATTGCCGAAGAGCTGCAATCTTATCAACAGATAAGTTTTTATTCATATCACCGAGTAACTCATCGAGTCTTTTTATTTTGATCAGGAGCTTATTTTGCTGTTCTAATGTAATATGGGGAAAATCAATCTTTTTCAGGTCAGAAAACCGCAAAGCAGAACGCACACCGCCACGGTCACCATACCATTTAATTAGATTGATCCCTAAAGAACTTTTTAGGTAATACAGCAAAAACTCATTGTTAATCTGACCGTTGGTTTCAAAAACGATATAAGCAGGACTTACCGCACCAAAGGTACCTGGCGAAGATAATCCTATGGAACCTACATTTACTCGATACGGATTATACGCAAACTGATTTTCTCTCAAAACGGTATAGTTGCTCAAATCATCACTTGCTTTGTTATTTGTAACAGTAATACCGTCTGTATTTGTCACTCCGTAAACAGTAAAATTCTCTTGAGAAAGGTCTGAGTTCTTTACTTTTTCCTTTACTTCGCGGATAAATTTCCCCAATTTCACTGTTGGAAAAGATAGCTTTTTCATTTTAACAACTCCTCTATTTCCAACAGAATTTGTCTGCTTCTTTCAAGGCAATCAGATGTTTTTCTAATTACCTCTTCCGGAGAAGGGATGATTTGCTCTAACTGCGTAGAAGGATTTTTGAAGTCAAGATTATACCCTCTTGCCTTGACTTCATCTATGCTGATTTTCCATGCACAACCCGTTTCCTTTCGGTCATTCCACCATGCCTTTTCAACCTCAAATTCATCAGACCTGATCGGCTTTGTTTTCGTATAGTTCTTATAGCCTTCTGG
>JAHHTO010000186.1 GCA_020024595.1 Schaedlerella sp. | reverse complement strand
GATGTAGATACCGGGTAGAAAACGTAATCTCTAAAAAAAGCACCCAGGGAAATATGCCATCTTCGCCAGAAATCTGCAACATTCTGCGCCAGGAAAGGCATATCAAAATTTTGAGCAAGATCTATTCCGAAAAGTTTTGAAATGCCGCGCGCGATATCAATATACCCAGAAAACTCTGCATAGAGCTGCAAGGTAAATGCAGCACCGCCTAAAAGGATCGTGAATCCTCCGTATTTTTCATAGCTGCCGAATATGGCATCAGAAACCATCGCTGCACGGTTTGCAACCATGAAAATCTTGAAAAGGCCCCATAAGAACTTGGCTACACAGTTATACAAATTATCAAGTGTAATCTGCTTATTACTGCACATTTGCGGCATTAAGATGTCATATCTGCCAAACGGACCTTCATGGAGCTGCGGGAAAAACACGATGAACAAAGCAAGCTTACATACATTCCGTTCAGCTTTGTATTTCCCTCTGAAAACATCAATAATATAACTCAAAGCCTGCAAAGTGTAATAAGAAAGACCCAAGGGTATGGCCATTCTCAAAAGCAATGGTGCAGTATTTGTACCAAACAAACTCAGAAGTCTCGAAGTAGATACAATAATGAAGTTAAAGTACTTTAGGACAAGCAGAATACCAAGATTGATAGCAATGTAGAAAAAGACGATAACTTTCTTTTGACGCTTAACCTTCGCCTTAATTTCCTTTCGGACTTGCTTTTCAAGGCCTTTGGTATCGTTTTTTTCAACGATTTTATCCATGGCGATGCCAGACCAATAGGTTGTTAAAATGGTCACAAGGATAAAAACGGCACCATAGCCACTCATCCAGACAATGCAAAGCAGGCTGACCGCTAACAGAGTAAGATATCGATACTTTACTGGTGTGATGGAATAAAGCGTCCCCGACACCAGCAAAAAAACTGCAAGCGCTAATAAGATTTTATATGGCACGGTTTTTATTCTCCATCCAGTTCCTGTACAAGTTCCCAAATATTCTCAACGGAATTGAAATTTTCGGGAATCAGGTGCAGCGGAGTAATCTCAATGTCAAATTCCTCGTTGAGTGCAGCAACCAACTTCACAATGTTCATCGAAGTCAGAATTTTGGAATCCACCAAATCCTTCGCATTTTTGAAATCTGTATTGGGCACGATCTGCTCTAATAGTTTATAAATTCTTTCCATAGTTTTATCCTCACTTTTTTTCTAAAATGGTTTTTACGATTTCTTTCCTGTCTATTTTACCGTTCGCATTCTTGGGAAATATGCTAAACTGGTGAAACTCCGACGGGCGCATATACTGTGGCAGAAGATTTTGCGACGCCTCATTCAGCTCACTGGTTAAATCTTTTTGACTTTCGTAAGCCAAAAGCAAACGATCGGCCTCTTTGTCGTATAAGCAGACTGTCAAATCCACATGATCCACGGTATTCAAAACCGTTTCAATTTCACTTGGTTCAATCCGATAACCCAGGTGTTTGATTTGAAAATCCTTTCTTCCCACATATTCAAGCTCGCCGTACTTATTTTTGTGAACCAAATCTCCCGTCTTGTACACAATTTCTCTGTAATTATTATGTAAGGGATTCTGCACAAACGCTTCGTTGGTTTTTTCCTGATTACAGTAGTATCCACTGGCCACAAAAGGACTGCTGACATACAATTCGCCGATTGAATCATCCAGTATCTCCTTGCCATCTTCATCGATCAAGAGCAGCTCACAGTTGTCACAAGGGACTCCGATTGGCAGGGACTGCGTTTCCTCAAATTCCCTGTCCACGATATAATAGGAGCAAATGTCCGTCGTTTCTGTAGGCCCGAACAGGTTCGCATACAACACATCTGGTAAATACTTTTTCCAGTAATTTAGATATTTGACCGGCATGACCTCACCGGCAAACAATACCTTTTCCAGTGTTTTCGGCAAACAATATCGAAACAAATCAAATTTTGCCACGATTCCAAGCGCTGATGGAACCCAGTAAATTGTATTGATCTTTCGTTCGTCCATAAAGGAGATCAGCTTTGCCGGAAATGTGAAATATGCTTTTGGAATGATGTGATACGCAGCACCGGTAAACATACTTCCGAAGAAATCAGACACAGACATACTAAAATACAGAGAAGTCTGCGAACCAAAAACCGTGTTGCTGTTAATATTGAAGCAGTTTATAAGCCAATGTATATAGCTAATGACATTCAAATTTGTGAGCAATGCGCCTTTCGGAACACCAGTCGATCCGGATGTAAATAACGCATACGCAGGATCGCCGGAAGTTGCTTCCCTTTGAATTTTTTCAATTACACGATCATCCCTTTGGTTTGTTTCCAAAGCCTTCTCAAAACTGAATTTCAAAATATGATCGTCAAATGTGTCTACGACATCCTGATATTCCGTTTCATAAATAATCATCGCTGGCGACAGTGTATTCAGTATTTTTTCAATTCTTTGCTGTGGGGACTCATAATCCAAAACCACATAAAAATTGCCACTGTACAAAACACTCATCATAGCCGCAGGCAGATAAGCACTACGTTTCATAAAAAGCGCAATGGGTTTTTTGCGAATTTGCTGATTTGCAATCTGACATGCGATGTTTTTTGCAATGTCACCCAAGGCCTCATATGTAATCAGAGTATCCGAATCTGCAACCGCAGTATTGTGCGGATACTTTTTTACGGTACTTTCAAAGTACTCAATAATCGTTTTCTTCATTATTTCTCCATTCTTGTATGCACATAGGGAATGTATCCGCTATTTCACTACATACCGATACAACGGCGCCATCTGTGATATAGCTTTTTATATATAAATCCCCTAGTTTATCATTTTTCAAAAGCACTGGCGAACTTACTGAAGCAGACTGTTCCGGCGTGACATCCAACAAATCCAACCGAAAGCAAAGCCCCTCGCCGATGCATTTTATATAGCTTTCCTTTCTTGTCCATATGAGAGAAAAGGCCAGATCTGGATCAGGCGAGCTTTCTATATATGTCTTTTCACTGTCAGTAAAAAAATACTTCATAACCGACACGTCTGCTTTATTGATCTTCTCGCAATCCACGCCGATTCTTTCTGCATCTTCGACTGCCACACAAAGATCATCACCGCAGTAGGATCTGCTAAAGCAAAGCTCTTGGTGATTCTTTATATAGGGTTTTTGGGAAACCATGCCGCAGATTTCAGCATCATGGACACCAAAGCACTGTTGAATCAAATCAAGCGTGATTCTCTCTGCCGTAACAAATCTATGTCGTTCCCGAATGCTGAAAAGCATTTCTGCCCTGCGCTGCCTTTCAGGAGACAAAACAAAGCCTGCCGCATTGTCACAGTAAGCATTGATGAAGTCTTTTATAAATACAATCTTTTTCATAGATCTGGACGCCTATAATACAGACAAAATATGCTTTGCAATTTTATCAGAATGTACCACATAACTGCCATGAGATTCGTGGTCAAATATTTTCAGTTGACTCTCTTTGATATTTTCAGAAATAAATCTTGTATGTGCAGGCCGAATGACATCAAACGCTCCTGCTGTTATGAAAGTGGGAATCGTAATTCTGGCTAAGTCCTCCGCTGAAATATCAGGTTCTGTGAGCATCAACTTTGTTTTCTCAGACTTTGTAAACATATATTTCATCTTCATCCCGAAACGAACAACCCATTTTAGCCCATGTGGATTCGTATTCGCACCGCTTATAATGAGTTTGGACAGCAGATTCTGGTACTTATAAGCAAGGATGATGCCAACAATCCCGCCATCGCTAAATCCATAAAAAACTGGCTTTTCAATCTTTAATTCTCGGATAAATGCATAAATATCCGCAGCATAAGATTCATAGTGCAGCTGTTTGGGCTGATAGCTTTTTCCGTGTCCTGCCAAATCTATGGCATATACAGTAAAAGAGCGCCGCAATCGTGCAACGCTCTCCTTGAAAATAGTCAAATCTTCGCCATTTCCATGAACAAGGATCATTGCCTGTCCGCTTCCATTTTTCTCATAATGTATTCTGTTTCCATCCACATTTAGAAACATACACCGCCTCCCTCCTCTACCTGCTTGTGTTTATAAATTATAGGTCTATTTACTCAATTTTTCAAGAGTATTCCCTTTCTTATAATCAAGAAATAATAAAAATTAAGTACTTCTTAATATGTCCTTAATTTTTAGGATTCTTTCCACTTGCTCGATACGAAAGTCATACAAAACAATTACAACGAAATCACATAAGAGCCGCTGTGTCTATTATAACGACTCCTTTTTAGAATTGATATTGCATAAATATAGAAAACTGTTCGAATATCCTACTCATCATATTGCGTTGCGACTTTCTTTATGACACCAAGCTATAGCATGATTGGCCGCCTGTTATAATTTTCCCATGAAATCAGAATATTTTTGAACCAATTCATAGGAATAGGTCTTGGGCAATGACGAATCCCGAACAACGCCCCAAAGAAAGGATGCCGCCTTTAATTGATTGGAAAACACTCCATTTCTCTCATCTGCACAGAAATCTTTCAGAAATTGATTCCATTCACAACAAGAAGGATCGTAATGCGCATAATTGGACTTCCCTTCGTATATGTCCAACATATCTTGAACGGTGAAGCTTAAATCGTGATCCCTCTTTACCTTTCTCCACGCAGCTGCCATATCTGCTGTGAATCGAAAGGGTACTACACCGGTAAGCTGTGAGAAAA
>JAHHTO010000185.1 GCA_020024595.1 Schaedlerella sp. | reverse complement strand
ATTCCGGGATCTAACAAAAATGAAATCTATGTTTCCGAAATCTCCTCGATCCAAAGAATCAAAATCTACGGATTCGAAATTATGTTGAAATAAATCGATTGCATATTGTTTGCTAGTTGCATTCTCTACCGCAAACCACTCTCCCTCTTCCAACATCGCACCAGGAGTATACGGTGATGTTGAGGAAACGGATTCTGCAAAATCTGGAAAAACTGATTGCTCTGTTGTGAGCATTTTCCGATATTTGATTCCTCGTTTACGCTGATGTATTTTTACATAAACCGTAGTCAAGCGTCCTACCTTCTTTCTATATAGGTTGTATCATTTATCCTTCTGAGATTGTCAAACACAATGCATTCCTTATTACGGATTACCTTGCCATGAGCAATTACAAAAATTCTGGTTCCTTCAGATGTCAATATATGGTAGTAATGGTATCCAAAAAGTAAAAACATAGGGTTAAAGTATTGTGTTTGTGATAAAAACGTGAACACAAAAACAATGATGTATAGGAATACCATTGTTTTATTATCGCTTACTCCAATCGAAAGAAAAAAGTATCCTAAATACACAGGCAAAAACTCGTTATCTGCCAAACTAAACTCTTCACATCCTCCAATCGAATCCTTACTTAAAAAATGTGAAATTCCAATCGACGCTAAAGATAGAATAACGGGGAGCGAAAGTAACATCAGATCGAATACCCAACTGTTCAGCCTATAAAAAGTCCAATTCTCTTTAATTGCATAGACAACCAGCATCCAAGATGTTGCGTTCAAAGTAAGCAAGGTCCTAAAAAGAAGCTTCATAATATACTCCTTTTACATAATTGAATGAATAATTCCTGTCTTGCGACCTGATGGTATGGTTATTGTACATATGATAATAGATATGAAATCTACATACGACAACCAAAGATTATTCCAATTCAATCTCTTCCTCGGCCTGAAGATAGATATCCAGCTGGTTTTGAACATCAAGTTCATTTACCAGCCAGCCACGAGCCATACACAACCGTTTGAAATCTTCAATACGGTTTACGCCATTCATTTCCTTCAGGGTAACTACAACACCAAATGGTAGGGACTTTTTCCCGTTTGGCTCCATTCGTTCTTTTGTTTTGATGCTTAGTCCCCAGAGTCCAGAATCATATGCCTTGCGAGGAACTGCTCTTGTCTTGATAATATCACTAATGTGTTTGACATTATCCCATTTACGATATTCTTTTCGAGCGTCTTCTTCGTAAATAACATTCAGGCCCTCGTCAGACTGCCTGTTGGCATTAATAGAGGCAATGGTAGTCTTACCATTCTTCGTAACAATTCTGCCAAAATGAATATCCATTTCTGTGCTTGTGTAATCAACACCCTGATTACGATCACACTGAGGGAAGTACACTAGGGTCGCCCGGGCATAAAACGGATGTGCGTTTTTCACAACGGGGACAGGCAGATTGTAGTTGTATGTTTCAAAAGCTTCGGTGGTTCCGCTCAAGATAAAGCGGATTTCATCATCACGTGAATGGATGATATCTGAAATATGAACAGGGACCACACCATAGCCGATTGAATGGGAAGGATCGTCTTTGCGATCCCAGCCAGCGGCTGCATCAATGATAAGCGCCTTTGCAATTTCTCTTGTTAAGCCCATGTTATATATCAGAAATGCCAGTTTTCTCGTAATCCAAGGAGCAGCGAAGGAAGTTCCGGAAACATATACAGCGCCCAAGTCATCTCTGCAAGCTACAATTTTATCGTAACAGTTCGGGCCATCACCACCATAGTAGCTCACATCTGGTTTATTGAAGAAAGAAAGCACCGGACCAACACGGGTATAGGAAGCGCTGTTCTTTCTAAAATCAACAGAGTTAACTACAAGAGCATTCAGTGAATCAGCCGGAGATCCGATTTTCATTGGTGTTTTAGTTGCATTAGCTAGGCGATTCGTGCCGGCTACTACAAAAAGGACATCATATTCACTTTGAATACGGTCCAATTCAGCAGCTTCTGGAGATATGAAATTATCCTTTATTTCCATAGCAGAGCCAAGAGACAGATTCCACACCTTGATGTCGCGGTTGGAGGAGACGATTTGCCGAATCAATTTCAGAACAGCAAAAGAGCTCATAGGTCCATCTGTAGCAACGCCAAAATGTCTGACGCGAAAACGGCCGCATCCATCATCTATATCAGGATTTCCGTGGGGACCATCCACAATAATGGATGTAACTTCAGTCCCGTGATAAAAATCCTCTTTCTTTAAGAGAATGCTGGAATCAAGCATATTGCGATAGTCAACCCATTCATGAAAATAAACCTTTTCGTTGAACTGTGTATCGATGACTCCAATAATAGGCTCATTTTGAGGTGCTGGAATCAGTTCTGCGTCAGTCCAGCTCTCATCTTCATCGAATTGTAGAATGTCATCTTTCGTAAGCTCTGCGAAGTCCTTCACATCCATCGCAATCAAGTATGGAGCTTGATTCAAAAGAAGGTCAATCTCTTCAGGATGCAATCGAAGGGTGGTTTCATCGATGATTCGGTCATCGAAGATATTGATTCCGAATTTTTTCAACAGCTGTTTGGTATCTACATTGGTTCTGAAAATAGTGACAATCGACTCTTCTTTTATTTGGTCAGAGACACGGTCAATTCCGAAAGATTCCACATAGAGTCCATCAAGCACTACTTTTAAGAATGTGGATTTTGGCAGGATATCTTTGTATAGATAATTGCCTTGAGTGTTAATTTTTTCGGTGTCTGCTGAACCAATTTTTCCGGAATACCCGGCATCTATAATATCTGCAGCTTTAGATAATAACTCAATGGATTTCTGTAATGCCACTAATGGAATATAGTGAGTAAATACATGCTTTTGGATAGAGTTTCCATCCTTATCAGGTTCCCAGATGAATTTTGCTCCACGAATCGATGCAGTCGGTGCTTTGCTACTGTCAGAAAGCAAAATGCGAATGCGGTTGCTTTTAGCCACAACATGCTTATAGTGTACACTGACCAATGCACCAGCGATCTCTCGATGTTGTCCCCAAAACTTCAGAATATCTTGTAACTGAGTGGACATGGTTCTTAAATGAGCCGATGTTACAAACTTATTTTTCGGCAAATTAAGTGGTCCAAATGAAGCTGTGTTGGGACGCTGTTCAAAGCGACCTTTTAGTGTCAGAATATTATTCATTCAGTGGACCACCTTTCAATTCCCGAGCTACACTACTCTTGGATTTTTTCGTTAAAATCTCAATTTCTCGTACAGTAAAATTTTGAGACTGAAGCAACTGAAGGTTTTCGGGTCTTTGGCCATATGCAGCAGAATAAAGTCTTCTAAAATAATCCTGCCCGTCTTGAGGATTGCTGA
This sequence comes from Schaedlerella sp., assembly GCA_020024595.1. Taxonomy (GTDB): domain Bacteria; phylum Bacillota; class Clostridia; order Lachnospirales; family Lachnospiraceae; genus Schaedlerella. The sequence goes on along the minus strand of JAHHTO010000185.1, from coordinate 1,402 downwards.
ATGCGATTGCACTGCGAATCAGATTTTTTAAGTCGCCAGGATAAGGCAACGGGTCCATCAAATTCATGATCTTCCGGAACAAACGTACATCCCGATTGGCTAATTTCAGTTTTGTGAGATAGCGATCAAGCATCTTTTCAGCAATCGACATAAGGTCTTCATTGCTGTATTGATTGAAATTTATAACCGAATCAAACCTTCTGATTAAGGCCTTGTCGAAATGGTCGTACAAATTGGTTGTAGCAATTAGTACAATGTTTTCGTTTATACGATCAAAACCTTTGAGCATAGCTGAAGTGGCTCTGCCCATTTCTCGTAAATCATTCGGATCAGTTCGGTCCAGAGCTATCGCATCAATTTCATCGAAAAGAACAATCACACGCTCTGGCTGTGGGAAGCTGTTGATTTCAGCAAAGAGTGTAGACAAATTCTTTTGAGTCTGACCCAATTTGCTATCAACAACAGTCGAAAAATCTACCATAAAGATTTCGCGTTCTAGAATACGCGCAAGTTGTTTTACAGCTTCTGTTTTGCCTGTGCCAGGCGCTCCCTGAAAAAGGAATTTATGAATGCCGATTCGATGGGCAATAGCATTTACAACTCCAAGAAGATCCTGTGTGATGGAATCTGGAAGCAAAAGCATATCTTCCTTTGCCTCTATCCGCTCAAAGAAAGTAGATTCATGTCCCTCCATTTGGGGCACGAAAGTGTTTACATTTGAGAGCAGAGACATAATATACTCTGCTAATTGATGGTCGCCAGACACATCGAAATCTCTTGCAATCTCATAAGCTTCATTTCGGAACCCATCGTCATTTTTTTCAGCATAGCAGCGAATAAGACTAATGATATTTTTCTTTTTCACAGAATGCACCCCCTCTAATACGCTATAATAAATTATAACAGGCAGGGACAAAAAAGTCAATATTGGGACAGAAACGATATAATTAAACTCATCTCAATTCTTTTATTTCCAGTAGGTTGTCTATTGTCTGTGCTACTCGCTATTGTTCATTTTTTAATGATCCTGCAGTTTTTTGTTTTCTACATCTATTTAATTTTCGCCTATTCTATTGTTCTTCATAGATTGTCAGGTTTATGTGGTAGGATGGTGGTCTTGCAAATGAATCTATACAGCAACACTCATGTCGTTTCGCAGTGCAAGCACTGTGCAGGTATGGAATAGATTTCCGCTAAAAGTAAGAAAATGGTTCTTTAAGGGGAATCATTTAATACTTATTGCATCTATCAGGTGATAGATGCAATGAGAGATGCAGAATCCCTTTTCTTTGTTTACAGTCCTGCAATTTTTGAGTATTTCAAAATCCCACCAGGATATCCAGCGCCTGTGCTGCTTGCTGTTGTTCTTCTTTAAGATACTGCTGTTCGCTTACTGCTTTCT